>NZ_DAMDAY010000059.1:0-24705 GCF_032093475.1 Lysinibacillus sp.
TCAGGTCTTAGAAGTAGCTTAACTAAATATGTCTAACTTTTTTGGGTCAGATCAGTATTGCGTGGGTATCTTTATTTTGATAGCACCTTAATCCTCTAAAGCTTCATCCTCGTGATAGTGAGTAGCTGCGGATTCAATATCAACCTGTAGATAGTTGGCCCAATCCACTTCGTTAAAATCCTCTTCACTAAAATAAATATTCAAGAGCTCTGTCATCGTTTTGTCCCCGTCAGGCTCAGTAAGAGGAGCAAACCAAGTAATAGCTGGTGTTTTCACGCTTTTTAGTTTGGATAATTCAGCAAAAATCTTAGTGGAATCCTTCAACATCTGACTTTTTGAGCCCTCTGTTACATCTGTATCTTGAATGGAAATCGTCACAACACCTTTGGATTCTTCTACAGAGAACTCATTTTTAACGATTGCACCCACAATATCTTCCACAGTAGTATTTTGATCAACTGCCACTTCCTTTGGTTCTGAACTTTTGCCGCAAGCCGTTACTAATAGTGAAGCAAATACTAGAAGAAAAATTAATTTTTTCAATATCATAACCTCCCTTGTTACTCCATATATGCGCAAAATGAGAGGGAATTATACTTTATTAGAGAATGTTACAAATACTTTTTATTTATAAAATATAGTTTAGTTTGGGCGAAATCATTTTTGTTCTATTGGGGCCCACAATTACTTTACACATATTGGGTTGATTGTTAATATAATGTCTCAATAATATTGAATGAGTTACTATGCTTGCTGCATCCAAAAAATGTCGATCAATTCGACAAAAGGCGGATTGCACAGGCATACATAAGAATGGTCAAAAGGGGAGTACTAAAAGTAAAAGCTCTTTTAATAAGGGAATGATTTATGCTTTTGCTCACCGTTGCTAATGAGATTGTTGCTTTGCCTCATAGTGAAAATGTAAACTTTGGGGTATCAGTGGGAATTATAAATTACATTAATAAAAAACCCACCCTCCATTGAGAAGGGTGAGTTATTAGAAGCCTTGTGGCTGTAAGATCAAATTAAAAAGCCGCGAATGCCGTAGTTATTATAGAAAGTTTTAAACCACCACTCCTCAAAGTGGGTGTTCGCAGAAGCTTTCCTGCTTATCCTCATGCACCGTAGTGTGAGGCCCGTCATTCCAACTCCAATAATAAAACTCCCTTTTACAGCTTAAAGGTTAAAACTTAATATTATACGAACAATGCAGCCTTTATGGATATAATAAAGCATGAGCGACAAACATGCAAGTAAGATGATTACAGCAAATTAGTCAATGGGCAAGCGTTCCAAAAGATGAAATAGGTATCTAAAATGGCTTGCAAATAGGTGCTATTGCTTCATATTTCTTTCACAAATGAGAACGGAAAATGCGAACAACCTTTGCTTATTATGGTTGACTATGTAAAGATAGGAGCATAAAGAGGATTTTCCTAGTTAAAAAAGTAGAAGGGGGAAGCACATTGGCTTATCCAAATTGTCCAAATTGTCATTCTGAATACACATATGAGGATGGAACAAACTTTGTGTGTCCTGAGTGTGCTCATGAGTGGAGCAAGGACACAGCTGAACAGGAATTAGATGCACTGATTGTTAAAGATGCAAATGGTAATTTATTAGCAGATGGCGATTCAGTTACTATTATAAAGGATTTAAAGGTTAAGGGAAGTTCTTCCACTTTAAAAATAGGGACGAAGGTAAAAAGTATTCGTCTTGTAGAAGGCGATCATAATATTGATTGTAAAATCGATGGCTTTGGCGCTATGAAATTGAAGTCAGAATTCGTGAAAAAAGCATAATAAAAATCAAATGCACCTAAACGTGGTAACAAGTTTAAGGTGCATTATTTGTCTACTTATTTGAAAATCCTGCGTAAAAGAATGGCAAAGGCTGCGCCTAATAAGGCAAAAATTGTATGTAAAAGAGCAATGTAGCCTGCTCCAACTATCAATGCTCCTATTTCTGTTAAGGAATAGCTGGTAGTATAGAGCTCATTATTTAAATTGTTAATAATGGCCCAGACAAATACAGGAACGGAGCTAATAATAAAGATAATCCAGATATTTTTATAGAAGAGGTATGAAAGGCAACCAAAAAGTGCATAGGAGATGACAAAACCCTTTTGATTGCCGAGCAATGATGAATTAATAGCAAACATAAAGGATAATACAATAAAGACAATATGAAAAAAAGATAATGTTCTTTTCATAGGTAAATATTCAATTGGGAGTTGCTTTTGACTAGTGAGCTGCTGACATTTTTGACAACTTGCTAAATGCTGTTCTATAAATGCTATAGTCGGTTTCTGGAGTGCTTGTTTCTTATAAAGAGGTATTAAATCTTCTACAATTGAGCATTCTTGTGACAATACTTTCCCTCCAATCAATCTCCCCTCATTATACGACTTTTTTTAGAAAATAAAAAAAGCCTTCCGTGAATTTTTCAATCGGAAAACTTGTACATGCCACTTATTATTTTGCTGTTAAAACTTCATTTGTTAATGCTTGAATATCGATATGTGTTTTTTCCTTTACGGCATCCTTTAAAATTTCTGTTCGGAAATACTGAACGCTTGCTTCAAGTGGAATCGCTAAAAGCTTGGAAAGGGCTGATTGATACATATAGACAAATTCCTTGTCCGTGTTGCCACGCTTTAATTCGGCAAACGCTTCATAAAATTGATCGAGCTTATCCGCGAATTCGAGTAAACGGCCTTCTAAAGTATTGTCCTTACCTTCCTTCATACGTTCAAAGAATATTTCCTGAAACTCCTGTGGAATTTCATTAATAATAAACTTTTCCATCATCTTTTCTTCCACATGTGCTAGCATTTGCTTCAGCTCTGGACTAGCGTGTTTTACTGGTGTCTTAATATCACCAATAAAAACTTCAGCAAAGTCATGGTTGATGGTTTTTTCATATAAAGACTTCCAATTAACTGTAGCACCGTTCATTTCTTCTAACGTTGCAAAAAACATTGCATATTGTGATACTTTCCAAGAATGGGCAGCCACATTGTGCTCCTCGAACTTAAAGCGTCCGGGGCAACGAATAATACGCTCTAAATCATTAAGGCTTGTAAAAAATTGATGAATTCCTATAAAAATCACTCCTTTTTGTTCTATAAGTGCATGTTACTATAAACAATACCCTCTTTGCGTGGATTTCAAACAATTTTACAATGATTCAAGCTGTGTTTACAAAGGATTCACAATTGTCGACCAAGCTGACTTAAGTTGGATGCTATAATGTAGAGGACTGATGAAAAGGGGAGTACCATCATGTTTTCCATTTATACACTTCTTCTTTATATACATATTTTAAGTGCTGTTCTTTCGATTGGGCCTTTGTTTGTTGTACTAACTGTCGTTAAAAAAATGCGAATAGCTTCCAATGATGAAATGCCACCTTATATAGAAGCTTTTAAAGGGGCAATTACTATTGTCAAACATTCAGGACATGTTCTTGTAGTATCAGGTATATTGCTAATGTGGCATGCTGGCTATCATTGGCGTACTTCATGGATTGTATTAACTTTTCTTGTGATGTTTGCCTCGATTGTATTTTTAGCTAGAGCTTTTAAACCTACATTACGGACATATAATACACCTGCTTATAATCAACAACAATTTGTTTCACTTTTACAGCGTAAAACATGGATGTACATTTTACTACTATTAATCATGCTGTGGTTAATGGTAGCTAAGCCAATTCTTTGGTAAGAAGAGGCTGAGAAGAAGCATCTTAGCTAATAAACAACCCGACCTATTTTTTAGAAACGCTCATTTAGTGTTTCATGATATAGGTCGGGTTTTCTGTTTCGATAGGAAAATTATTTGGATTCTAGTTTACTAGGCGTTTAAAATAGCTTTTTCGAATAAAGAAATAACTGATGAGGAACAGCACAAAGAAACAACAAGAGCTGGCAATCGAAACTTGTAAAAAAGCTGTGGAGACCATAGCTCGCATGGCTATTAATGTAGTAAGCAATAGTGTAATGGCTAAGGTGAACGGTACGAAAATAAGAATCGCTAATTCTTTTGCAATAATGGTAGCTAATTCTTTTTTTGAAAGTCCGAGCTTCCGAATGCCTATATATTTATTCTTTTCCTGCATCAATGTTGTTTGTAAATAGAAGTATAAAATACTCATCGCAGCACTTAAGAAAATTAAGCTTAGCATGGAACCAATGAAGAACATCACACTTTTAATAAACATTTCTGTATTATATAAGTCGATTTTCGAAGTAAAGTAACGTTGTCCTGGTAAAGAGGGTATGTCTTCTGTAATTGTATTCGCCAATGCCGTATGCGCTGACCAATTATCTAATTCATAAATATAGGTTTTATAAACAGGATAATCAATGGCTTGGTAAATGTCATCAGGTACAATGAAATAGCTATTCTGAAAACCCGTAGATAACAGGTTTTGCTCATTGATGTTCGCTAATTTGAAAGATTTTATATACTTGTCACTAGCATTTTGGGTGATGGGTAATACACCTCGGCTTCCTGCAACAGCAATAAATTCATCTTTACGTAGGTCATTGTCCTGTTGCAGTAACAAGTTATAATCAGATAATGCCATATAGCCAAGGCGTTGATCCTCATTTGATTTAAATTCAATAAAATATTTGTTTGCTTCCACTGTTGCAAGCTTTGTTTCAAGATAATCAAGATCTTTCTTGACCATATCAGCATTTACTTTTGGATCAGCGATGTATTGGAAGCTGTACGGGTAATTTTCTTCACTATCCTTTTTTACATTGTAATAAGAGCTAAATAAAATACTCGTACATAGAAAGACACCGCTTAATAGAATTGTGATTAGAAATAGCATATTTGCATGGGATTTCATTTTTGCATTTAAATTAGACGCCAACAGCATATTTGTTTTACGTAAATATGCTGGTGACTTTTCAAACATTATTAAAAACAGTCGGAATCCTTGAGTAATGACGAAGTAAATCGTACAAAGAATGCTAGCAAAAAATAAAAAATAATAGATAACACCTAGAGACTCTACAACGGCGTGATCGATTTTTAGTATATAAGCTAACATGACCGTCATCACACTACTCACTGCTAATAAAATATAGTGTGGTTGAATCGATTTTTCGATAACCGTATCACTTTTTAAGAGCTGAATGGAAGCTTCTTTATTAATAAATTTAGTGACGACTTTAGAAATCACAATAAATAAGATCAAAAACAAACCAATAGTTAAGCCGATCGCTTGTAGAGGTAAATACATACCGAACGTTTCTGCCTTTAAAACAACTTTTGCTCCCATTAAAAAAAGGGGAGTAATGACTAGTCCGAGAACGATCGCTGCCATAATGGCCAAAATGCCTATGAACAGATTTTCTCGGAATATAAGTTTCCGAATTTGCTTCATGGAAGCCCCTGTAATCATAAAGATTCCGAGCGTTTTTGTCTTTTTCCGTAAAAATGCCATAATCGAGTAGGTAATGTAAATAAATGAAAATAAATAAACGAGCATACTGGCTAACATCAATGTAATGCCAAGTGTCGAATCTGGATCTAAACTTTTCAGACTAGGATGAAAGACGATAACTGAAAAAAGAAAGAAGATAATAATGGAAAACATACTACTCAAGAAATAAGAAACATACGTCCATTTATCTCGTAATATATTCTGGAAGACAATATGATTAAAGCTCATGATGCCCACCACCTAAAAAAGCAAGCGTGTCCATAATTTCTTGGTAAAATTGCTTACGATTGTTGCCACGATGTATTTCGTTATATAATTTGCCATCTTTTATAAAAATAATACGATTAGCAAAGCTTGCTACATAAGGGTCATGAGTCACCATAAGAATAGCTGTTTTTAGCTCTTTATTAATAGAGGTAAATAAGCTCATCACATCATTGACAGCCTTGGAATCTAAATTCCCTGTAGGTTCGTCTGCCAATAATAAATTAGGCTCATGGATAACAGCACGAGCTATTGCTACTCGCTGTTTTTGCCCGCCTGAAATTTCATAAATTCGCTTGGGTAACAGTTCCTCAATATCAAGAAATTGAGCTACATGCTTTAAACGTTGAGACATTTTTGAAGCAGGTAAGCTATCGAGAGTTAATGGCAATAAAATATTTTCTTTCACTGTTAATGTATGCACAAGATTAAAGTCTTGAAAAACGAATCCTAATTCAGAGCGTCTAAATTTGGCGAGCTCATCATCATTTAATACATACGGATTTTTATTATTTATGACGATATCACCAGCAGTAGGACGATCAATAGTAGATACACTATTTAAAAATGTTGTTTTTCCACTACCTGAAGGTCCCATGACGGCAACAAATTCCTGTTGTTGTAACTGAAAATCGATGCCGTTTAATGCTTTATATGTGATTTCTCCACTATATTCTTTTTGTAAATTGGTCACGTGAAGTATTGTGTTTTCCAAACTGAAACAACTCCTTAATGTTGATTAGATAACTTAAGTATAAAAAAGGAGCGGTGCTTAACCTATTTCACTTGATGACATGAAGATGACAAAGTTGTCATCTTTTTAGACTGTTAGAAAAATTGATGGAAAAAGTAGTGACTCGGTCAATGGATTGTATGGAGAAAGGGTGCTCTAGCGCTGTTAAAACCTTTTTCACTAAATAGAGTCCTATGCCGGTTGCTTCTCCACCGATTCTTCCCTTACTTCCCGTAAAAAATAAATCAAAGACTCGTGCTAATTCGCTAGTAGGAATAGTTTCTCCTCCATTTTTTATGTGTAGAGTTACCTTGTCGTAATCGATTTGAATAGTACTTGCTATCTCACTATATTTAATAGCGTTATTTAACACTTGGTAAAGTACAATTTTTAACCACTTTCGATCTGAATAAATAATTTGGTCTTCGGCAACTGTCATTTTAGGGAAAACTTCCTTCGTGATAAAGTAATCCTTCAAATCATTGACAACTTCTTGGACAAGTCCTTTTAAATTAATGGATTCGATTTTTAAATCAGCCACTAAATTAGACGTACGCTCATACGTTAATAGCTGATTGAGTGTAAACGTGAGTTTATCGCATTCTTTACTAATTGTTTGCCATTGTATTAATTCGTCTGAAGACTTGTTAGAGGATGATTGTACGATTAACTGAATGACAGATAGCGGTGTCTTCATTTGATGTGCAAAATGTGAAAGAACAAGATGTTTTTCTTGTGCTTGCTCCTCTAAGCTGTGTTGTTGAGTTAAAAATAAATACTGCATTTGTCTCAATTTTTCGCTGTAGGCTTGCTCAATTGGTGCAAGAGGTTCAAATAAATTCAGGCCTTCATAGGCTTGCACATTTTTTTGTAAATGAGTATATAACTTTCTTCTACGATAATAACGACCTAGTAGCCAACTACTAAACAGAAAGCTGACAAGAAAGATAAAATAGACATAGTGTGAGGTGAAATCATCCAGTTTATGAATAATCCAAGGCAATAGTAAAAAACTTATGCAATAGAGCATAATAATACTTATATGATCACGAAAGAATAACTTCATCGACCTGCCTCCACTAATTGATAACCAAGTCCACGAATGGTTTTAATCTCAAGCTTTGAGTGAATGGCCTCCATTTTTCTACGGAGTCGACCAATATTCACTGACAATGTATTTTCCTCCACGAAGGTTTCATCATCCCAAATGGCGCTTAATAATTTTTGACGTGGTACAACGTTAGGAAAAGCTTCGAATAATAACTTGCTAAGCTGCATTTCTTTTAATGTTAACAAGCTCTCATTGCCTTCAGCTTGAAGACGAACTGTATCTGGATTTAATGTCGTATTGGCTATTGTGATGGAAGAGGATTCTGTTAAAGCATACTCACCATATGTACGTCGAAGTAGACCATTAATCTTAGCGATAAAAACGTCTAATGAAAAAGGCTTTGTGATAAAATCATCTGCACCATTTTCTATTCCATATACTTGATCAATATCATTAACTCTGGCTGAGACAATGATGATAGGACAAGTTGAGAGCTGCCGGATTTTCCTTGACCAAAAATATCCATCGTAAGTAGGAAGATTAATATCCATAATGACTAAATGTGGCTGAATGGTATTAAATTCTTCTATGATGTGTGTAAATTGCTGGACAGTATGACATTCATACTGATATTTCGTTAAATGCTCAACAATCAGTGAAGCTATATTGGCATCGTCCTCTATTATGTAGATTTTGTACATATTGATCGACCTTTCCTTAGTTCTGTATTTAAAGTGTACCCTTATTTCCATTAATTTTAAAAATGGTAACTCAGTGAAAAAAGAGCTAGCGCAAACTACATAAAAAGATAGTAGGTTAGAAATAGGTTTCTTTCAACCTAGTCAATATATAAATTTGAAATTTTTTACATAAATGATTACTTTACGCATAAATTAAACGGCGCTTTATAGTGATTATAGTTCTATTTACTTTCCTTTTTATATTTTAAAAGAGTAAAACTGGATTAGTTTTTAAGTTTTCTTTAAGAAGTATGGCGTATGATAAATATATGAAATCTTATAGTTGAAGTCGGAACATAGATAAAATTTAACGAAAAAATCACCTCAATGGGAGAAATGGTCTATTGTGAGTAAATTCAAGTTAAAGTTATCATTTCTTATTGTTAGTATAACGATAATCGTTGTACTTGTTACGTCTAGTGTTAGTATCTGGAGTAGCTATCGAAATTTCAATGAAATTTTGAAGGTAAATAAAACAGACATGCAAGAAACATATGTAATGGAAGTATTGTCCATTACTCAAGACTATTTACAGGGGTCTGAGAAAGATGAAATCGAGCTGTATATGGAGCAAATAGTCGATACTTTACTTGAGGAAAAAGAAGTTTCTTTTAGCTTGTTTTTTAAGAAAACCATTGTCCCTATAATATTAGTAATAGCTATTATGCTTGGGCTAGTTATATGGTTAACGATAAAAATTACGCAGCCTCTGAAAAATCTTTCGAAAAAAATGGAACTAGGGGAAGAGATAAACGAGAACGATGACATTACTGCATGGTATTATGAAGCGAAGATGTTGAAAAATTATGTACAAAATATGATGATTTGCTCACAAAGTAAAATTGCTGATCTAACGGAGCAATTGAACTTAGACTCATTAACAGGCATTCCCAATCGTAGAAGAATGGATCAAACTTTACATGAATTAATTGTTAATAAAGTCCCGCATGCCATCATCTTAATAGATTTAGATGATTTTAAAAGTATTAACGATACATATGGTCATACAGTAGGAGATGAAGTGCTAAAAGCATTTGCTAATAATATGCAGAACATTGTGGATGAACAAGGTTTGTGCTTTAGATATGGTGGAGAAGAGTTTATGGTCATCTTGCCTTCGAGGAACATAGACGCTGCTATACAATTAGCTGAAAGACTCCGAATTAAACAGGCTATACAAGAAACAGCATGTGGTAGACCTGTAACCATGTCTGCTGGTATTACTGCTTTTACACTGAATATCCAAAGTCCTAATCAATTGATAGAAATAGCAGATCATGCTTTGTATAAGGCCAAACAATCAGGAAGAAACTGTTTATGTGTAGTAAGGAATATGAGACAAATGATTATTAAATAAAATGTGTA
This sequence comes from Lysinibacillus sp., assembly GCF_032093475.1. Lineage (NCBI taxonomy): Bacteria > Bacillati > Bacillota > Bacilli > Caryophanales > Bacillaceae > Lysinibacillus > Lysinibacillus sp. The sequence goes on from NZ_DAMDAY010000059.1 coordinate 9,614, forward strand.
AAAGCATGCTAGTGTTCAGTACTAGTATGCTTTTTAGTATTTTATTATCCAAAAATTAAATCGAAACGTCTATTATTGACCCTTTATATGGATGTGTAGGGACTTGCTGCTGAGGTATATCTTGCAGTAATTCAATTGCTGCAGATGTATTTAAATTAAGTGCACTCTGCATGACACTCGACTGGACGGTTTGTTGCAGCTCCATTAGCTGGGATGACATAAGTGAATTAATTTCCATTTCTACCTTCCCTCCTTTTCTTTTTTTATCGGCTTAAAATAGCAAGTATCTAATATGAAAACAGATAAACTGAGCAACTAAATTATAGATTCTCCCCGCTTAAATTATTGAAATTTCCAAAAAAATTATCGAAATTGTATATTTTTCCGTTTTTATAGTAATAATTCCTAATATCAGGCAGACAGTCCTGAGTTATTAAATTGCAAAGTTATGGTTGCTTTCATCAATAGAGTATTTAACTCTAGTGTGCTAGCAGCAGATTTGCAACAAATAATAAAATAATGGAGGTATTACTAAACATGAAGAAAAAAGCATTAGCTTTAGCAGTAGCAATGACCTTTGGTTTGAGTTTGTATGCTAGTCCTTCTTCTGCTGAGGACAAATCGCCAGGCAGTATATTATGGGCACTCCCTCAAATTTATAATTTAACAGTTGGAGAGTTCCAACAACTAAATGAGATGGAATCGTTCTTGTTTTATCCAGAACAAGATCTAGTGAAGGATACGACAAAAGTGGAAAAAACGTCAGAAGATGAATATATCATTAGAGGCGGTGACACATTATTTTCGATAGCCCGTACAAATGATGTAACTGTAGATGAACTAAAAGCGTGGAATAACCTTGCTTCAGACTTAATTTTAGCGGGTGAATCATTGGCAATTAAGGCTTCGGCAGCAAAGCCAAAGCCAAAGACTTCCGAGGGAACTGCACCTACTAAAACAGTTGCAACAACAAAAACGAAAGCAGTAAGTGCTCCGTCAAATAGTTCAGGTAAAACATTAACAATGCGAGCGACTGCTTATACAGCATATTGTGAAGGTTGTTCGGGAATTACAGCCAATGGAACAGATATTAGATCGAATCCGAATTTAAAAGTAATAGCTGTGGATCCGCGGGTTATTCCTCTAGGTACAAGAGTTTGGGTGGAAGGCTATGGGGAAGCAATAGCGGCTGATACAGGGGGAGCTATTAAGGGCAATAAAATTGATGTCTTTATTCCTACTGAGGGACAAGCACTTCAATGGGGCGTTAAAACAGTAACAGTTAAAATTTTAGATTAAGTGTAGAAGGGATTTCTCAAGTCTTGGGAAATCCTTTTTTATATGAGTGTATCAAATATTTTTGTATGGAAAGCAAGCGTCAGGTAAACGATTATGTAAAGACGAAATATAATAATTTGTGCATAAGAAATGGATAAGTTGGAAACCATCAAAAATAGAGGAGGTATTTTTATGAAAAAAATAAGCTTGATTGGCCTTTCTTTATTAGTTTTCGTTGGTGGTTGTAGTTTTTTTGATAAGAAAGAAGAGAAGGTACCAGTAAATGCAGAGTCGTCTCCATTAACAGCGACTGCAAAGGTAATAGGGGCAAATAACGAAAGTTATGGTAATGCCTATTTTCAGGAAGAGGATAATGGAGTAAGGATGACGTTGGCATTAACGGGCTTACCGCCAGGCACGCATGGCATTCATATTCATGAAGTTGGAAAGTGTGAGCCACCAAAATTTGAATCGGCTGGTGGACATTTTAATCCCACAAATAAGGAGCATGGCAAGCTAAACCCTAAAGGCTATCATTTAGGTGACTTACCAAACTTAGAGGTTGGTGAGGATGGGAATGTTGATTTAGATTTCCTGGCAGAAGGCTTGACCTTACAAAAAGATCAACCTAATTCGTTACTTGATAGTGATGGAAGCGCAATTGTCATCCACGAATCAGAGGACGATTATAAAACAGATCCTGCAGGTAACTCAGGTGCAAGAATTGCTTGTGGGGCCATTCAATAAAATACTGTATTCAACTGCATCTAAGCTTAGATGCAGTTTTTTTGAACTGTTTATAGATATTCATTATTTATACATATGGCATCTGTATTTATTTTATTAGAAAAGAAATTTTACGTTTAGGATAGAGAAAAAAGCATTAAATAATAGACTATTTACATTGTAAATTAGTGGATAATAAGTGGTATTTCATAATTATAAAATTCTGAATTTACTATAAATATATTGACATTATTATACAAGGTTTGATAATTTTAAATAGATTCTTAATTATAACCAGAGGGGGAAGGTTACTATGAAGAAAAGGCAATTTAAATTATTAATGCTATTGAGTATCTTCGCGCTATTAATTTTAGCTGCATGTGGATCAGATAGCGGCAGTGGTTCAAAGGACACGAGTGGAGATGACTCTGCATCATCCGATAAGCCAGCTTCGGATATTAAGTTTTTAAGCTTACTAACAGGTGGTACGCAAGGTACTTACTATGCACTTGGCGGAACTTTTGCCGATTTAATTTCGACAGATACAGGTATTAAAACAACTGCAGAAGTATCTCAAGCTTCGGCTGCCAACATGACAGCCTTACAAGAAGGAAAAGGTGAAATTGCATTTGTTCAAACAGATATTGCTTATTATGCTACTGAAGGGAAGCTCATGTTTGAGGGGAATAAAATTGATACCATTTCAGCTTTAGGTGCACTTTATCCTGAAACAGTGCAACTCGTAACAACTGAAGCTTCAGGTATTAAATCATATGCGGATTTAAAAGGGAAAAAGGTGTCTGTAGGTGCTCCAGGCTCAGGTACATATGCAAACGCTGAGCAGTTACTTGAAATTCACGGCTTAACAATGGATGATATCAAGGCTCAAAATCTTGATTTTGGTGAGTCAACAGATGGTCTTCAATCTGGCCAAATCGATGCAGCATTTATTACAGCAGGTACACCAACGAGTGCTGTAGAAGCATTAAATGCTACAACGAAAGTGAATATTATCGGAGTAGATCCAGGTAAAGCCGATGAAATTATTGAGAAGTACCCTTACTATGCAAAAGATACAGTAAAAGCTGGAACATATGGAATTGCAAACGATGTGGAGACTGTTTCAGTCCTTGCAATGCTAGCGGTGAAAAAGGATCTTCCAGAGGATGTTGTCTACTCAATGACAAAAGCTATTTATGATAATACAAATAAAATTTCTCACGATAAAGGGAAATTTATTAAAGCTGAAACAGGATTAGATGGCATTAGTATTGACATTCATCCAGGTGCTCAAAAATACTTTGATGAAAAGAAATAGTGTGAATTGTTGTTGAAACTAGCTTTTTAAAAGAAACGAAGAGGCTCGATTGCATAAAGCTTCGAGCCTCTTTCTTAAGTTGTAGATATAGGCGAGTAGCTTTTAAAGTGGGTGAATAGAAAAATATGCGTTGTAGGAAATTAATTATAGTATTAGCTTTATTAAGCATTTGCCTATGCATTTTTGTATTTCTTCCTCTTCAAAAAGTGTTCACCTTTACAGAAACACGTGCGGAACATCCGAACGTTCACTACATACCCATTTCAGCTGAGCAGAAATTTCAAATAAAATATACCCACTCCATACATAAATCAGATGTATGGGAATCCTATCAAACTGTTCAGGGAAATCGTATTCAAATGCTAGAGATGGAATATGAAGATTTGGCGATTGGTATGCCTGGCTATGCGGAGGAAAACCAAACTTTAATTCAAAGAGATGGTAAATATGTACTTCAGTTTGATAAGAACAAGATAATTGATGATTTTACAATTTATATTGGTGATTTAGATTTAGATCTTGTATTGATTTACGAAGATGTGGAATATGATTTAAAAAAAGATTTGGGTAGGGGAAAGTCCTATTTATTTAAAATTAGGCGACTATCGCTTTATGAACAGTGGAAAGGAGTAAGGATGAAATGACAACACAGGAAAAATCGCGAAAAGAAGAGCGAGTAGACGAATTTGAGCAAATTTCTGCTGAAGAGCAACAAGCCATACTTGAGAAGTATGATATTGAATCAAATGTAAGAACAGTTACGGGTGTCATGAAGCATATTATTTTCTTTGGTCTTCTAGCATTTTCATTGTTCCAACTATATACTGCAATATTTGGGCAATTTCCTGCACAAATTCAACGTACGATTCATTTAGGCTTTGGTTTGACACTTATTTTTCTATTATTTCCAGCTCGAAAAAAAGCGCCAAAGCACAAAGTTGCATGGTTTGATTATCTATTAGCTCTATTATCTATTGCAGTAGGTTCTTATTGGTCTATGAACTATACGGAGCTTGTGAATCGTAATGGCTCTATTACACAGATAGATTTTATTGTTGGTCTGATCGCTGTTGTTTTAGTGCTTGAGGCTGCTCGACGTGCTGTAGGACTACCGATAACGATTATTGCAATTGCATTCTTAATTTATGCATACTATGGTCCATATTTCCCGGCATTTATGGCACATAGAGGTCAGGATTTAGAGAGCATTGTGAACCTCATGTACTTTACAACAGATGGAATATTTGGTACGCCAATTAGTGTATCAGCAACGTTTATTTTTGTCTTTTTACTCTTTGGAGCATTTCTTGTCAAAACAGGGGTCGGTCAATATTTTAATGACTTAGCAGTTGCGTTAGCAGGTAAATTAATTGGTGGTCCTGCAAAGGTAGCTGTATTTTCAAGTGCTCTACAAGGTACCATTTCTGGTAGCTCTGTTGCTAATGTAGTAACATCAGGCTCCTACACGATTCCTATGATGAAAAAATTAGGATATCGTAAGGAATTTGCTGGTGCAGTGGAAGCGGCAGCATCCACTGGTGGTCAGCTCATGCCTCCAATCATGGGTGCAGCAGCATTCCTAATGGTGGAGTTTATTGGGCGTGGCATTACCTATTGGGATATTGCCAAGGCTGCAGCAATTCCAGCTCTTTTATATTTTACGGGTATATGGATTATGACGCATTTTGAAGCGAAAAGAGTTGGCTTAAGAGGTCTACGAGACGATCAAATGCCTAATCGACAAGAGGTATTTAAGAAAATATATCTTCTATTACCAATTGTAGCTATTGTTGTCTTGATGTTAACGGGAACACCAGTTATGCATGCAGCTTTGTATGGGATTATTATTTCAATTGGTGTTGCTATGTTTAATAAGGAAACACGTCTCAAACCAAAAGATGTAATTGAAGCATTGGTTGAAGGTGCTCGAACTGCCTTAGGTGTGGTAGCAGCAACAGCTTGTGCGGGGATTATTGTCGGAGTTGTCGTAAAAACAGGATTAGGTTTAAGTCTAGCAAATAGTTTAGTAGCATTAGCTGGTGGTAGTATTATTTTGACATTAATTTTCGTAATGATCGCTTCCCTTATTCTTGGTATGGGTGCACCTACTACAGCAAACTATGTTATTACATCGACAATTGCCGCACCAGCTATTGTGGCATTATTATCGCCAAATACACCACAGGAATTAGTACCGATAGTGGTTTTACTATCAGCTCATTTCTTCGTGTTCTATTTTGGTATTATTGCTGATATTACACCACCAGTAGCTCTAGCGGCTTTCGCGGCATCAGGTATTTCTGGTGGCGATCCAATCAAGACAGGGGTTAACTCAGCGAAGCTCGCAATTGCAGCATTTATTATTCCATATATGATTGTCTTTTCTCCAGCTTTATTAATGATTGATACGACAATTCCGCAGATTTTATGGGTAGTATTTACTGCCATCACCGGAATGGTGGCGATCGGTGCGGGAGTTATTGGTTACTGGTATCGCAAGCTATATTGGTTTGAAAGAATTATTGTTATTGCTGCAGGGCTATTACTTATTTATCCAGAGAAATTTTCGGATTGGGCTGGTTTAGCAATCTTTATTGTGATGTTTGTCATTCAATTTTTATCACATAAAAAAGGGAATCAGAATGATAACACTGGCCTAACAGTTTAATAAATTTTTGCCTTAAGATTTTAAATCTGCTCAATCAATAGCTGGCTACTAATAGCCAGGTGTTGGTGGGCAGATTTTCTTATGTTTTTAATCTAATATTGAGATTGGTTTTATATTTATAATGCATAATGTGTATTATTTATTGCTTTTTGCTAAAATCCTATTGTATAATTCTTTTATCAGAAAATTCAATTAAATAAGGAGTGATACAATGGGTAAACTATTAAATTCTAAATTTGAGACCTATTTAATGGATCAAGAGTTTGAGTCACATCAAGAGGAAGAGAACAATGAGGAGCAAATGGCGAACATTCAGTATGAAGAATATCCCGAAGGATTTTTTACAAGTTTATAATGTTTTTTTGATGGGCTATGTTGAAAGTGATATTAACTTTTAACATAGCCTATTGCATTGTAAGCCTCGATTTTTATCTTAATTGCTCTGCTAAATGTTCAAAAAAACTCGACGCATTTACGTAAAGGCTTAAACACCTTTCTCTAAGCATATTATAGATAAGATCATTATTATATTTTGTTTAGGTCCAAAGACATATGTACTTTTCTGAAATAGATTCATGTATAATGGGAAACAAAAATGCGTATAGAGGTGTAGTTATGTCAAAAGCTATAACAGTAGAAGAAACGATTTATCAATGGTTTGATCATTTTCATAAATATCCAGAAGTAAGCTGGAAAGAGTTCGAGACAACTAAAAAAATTGCTTCGATACTAGATGAGTTACAGGTTACTTACCGTTTATTAGGAGATGTCCCTGGTTTAATAGCTGAGATTGGGACAGGTGATGAAATCGTTGCTGTACGTGCTGATATCGATGCTTTATGGCAAGAAGTTGATGGGAAATGGCAGGCCAATCACTCTTGTGGCCATGATGCTAATATGACAATGGTTCTTGGTTCCTTATTACTACTGAAAGATCGTCCGTTAAAGCATCGTGTTCGTTTCATTTTCCAGCCTGCTGAGGAATTAGGAAATGGTGCTTGTGCAGCCTTTGATCGAGGAGCAGTTGATGGGGTAACACATTTATTTGGTGTGCACTTAAGACCAATTGAAGAATTGCCGCTTGGAAAAATTTCGCCAGCTATCCATCACGGTGCTGCTTATTTTTTAGAGGGTACTATTCAAGGGATTGATGCGCATGGTGCAAGACCACATCAAGGTAAAAATGCCATTGACGTCATTATGGCTGTACAACAAATGCTACACAGTATTCATTTATCACCATTTGAACCGCACTCCGCCAAACTAACAAAAATTATTGCTGATGGTGGTAGTACAAATATTATTCCCGGTAATGCAAGCTTTTCCATGGATATTCGCGCACAGCATAATCAACAGCTCGAATTGCTCCGTAGTAAAATTGAAACTGGTTTAAAATCAATACAGCAACAATTTGATATTGATATGGGGTGGAATTGGTTAGATTTCACACCAGGTGCTGAAGTTTCACCAATTGCTGCAAAAATGGCAAAGGATGCGATAATTGAGACATTAGGTGAGGAACATTTAGCGGATGAAATAACTACACCGGGAAGTGATGATTTCCATTTTTATACTGTGAAAAAACCAGAACTAAAAGCGGCGATGATTGGAATTGGGGCAAACTTAACGCCAGGTTTACATCATCCTAAGATGACATTTGATCGAAGTGCTTTGATAGATGCTGCAAAAGTACTTGCGTGTGTATTAGAGAAAAAACCTGAATAAAAAAATTTAAGCTATATGAAAAAATGTAATTATTTTTTCATATAGCTTTTTTTGCATGAACATTTTTTGAAATGCATGGATATTCAAGGGTTTGCATGGTTTTTTAATGCTACTTGAAAGCGTTTTATTACGCTTAAATAAAGGGATTTGCTTGAGAAGCATAATTTTTTTGCGTTGACTTTTAATTTTTTGAATATTAAGCTAAAAAACGTAAAAAATTATTTGCGTCTTTATAAAACCTAAAAGGGATTTGGTGCAAAAAAAGGGGATGGGACGATGAAAAAAGAAATTAGTGCATTTTGGGCACTTCTCACATTTGCAATTATGATTATTACAATGTTGATTACAGTAGTTGTATTAGAGCAAAGTCCTCACGTACCATTAATTGTTGGCACAACTGTAGCAGCAATTGTTGCCAAAATACATGGATATAAGTGGTCTGAAATTGAAGAAATGATGTATAAGGGTATACGTCTTGCATTACCAGCAGTTGTCATTATTATTTTAGTTGGTTTGACAATTGGCGCATGGATTGGCGGAGGAGTCGTAGCAACAATGATTTTCTACGGCTTAAAATTAATTTCTCCAGCTTGGTTCTTAGTGACAATCATGCTATTATGTTCAATCGTGTCATTAGCTATTGGTAGTTCATGGTCGACGATGGCTACAATTGGTGTCGCAGGTATGGGTATTGGTTTAAGTATGGGTATCCCAGCTGCCATGATTGCTGGTGCAGTTATTTCAGGATCATACTTCGGTGATAAAATGTCACCGCTATCAGATACAACGAATCTAGCGGCAGGCTTAACAGGAACTAACTTGTTTGACCACATTAAGCATATGTTATATACGACAATACCTGCATTAGTTATTGCTTTAGTTGCTTTCGGTATTATGGGAAGAAAATTTGCTGATATATCAATGCAATCAGAAGAAATTTTAACAACACTAAAAGTAATGGAAGAAAGCTTTGTCATCTCACCTTGGTTATTACTTGTACCAGTTGGTGTTATTGTATTAGTGGCAAGAAAGGTTCCGGCTATACCAGCTTTAATTATCGGGATTGTTTCAGGTTTCTTGCTACAAATTTTTGTGCAAGGTGGTACTGCAACTAGTGCTGTTCATGCACTTCAAGCAGGATTTGAAATTTCTACAGGCAATCATATGGTTGACGACCTATTTAATCGTGGTGGTTTAGACTCTATGATGAATACGGTTTCAATGACAATTGTAGCGATGACATTTGGTGGAGTGTTAGAATATTCAGGTATGTTAAAGGCTCTCATGAATCTTGTGTTAAAATTCGCTAAATCTACAGGTAGCCTTGTCGCTTCAACGATTGCTGCATGTATTACAACAAATGCAACATGTTCTGAGCAATACATTTCCATTGTTGTTCCTTCACGTATGTTTGCAGGTGTTTATCAACAACGTGGTTTACATTCTAAAAACTTATCCCGTGCATTAGAGGATGGGGGAACATTAACATCTGTATTTTTCCCTTGGAACACATGTGGTGTGTTTATTTTAGGTACTTTAGGTGTAGGAGCTATGGAATATGCACCATATGCTATTATTAATTTTGTTGTACCAATCATTTCAATTATTTATGCATATATTGGCTTTGCGATTGTTAAGCTGACTCCAGAGGAAATAGAAGCTGCGGAGCAACGTAAAAAAGAACAAGAATTTAATGATGCTGATAACATGGTAATGGTAGACTAATTTTTAAAATTATCTTTATCTTACAAGTTCAAAGAAAATTCTCGCAGATTATGAGGTCTGCGAGAATTCTATTTAATAGGTTGCAAAATTCAATTCATAAATAGTGCGGGGGCGACCTTGTTGATGAGTCATCTCTTCACCTACAACTTTTGCATAGCCATTATCAACTAATTTTTTGATAATACGTTCTGTTGTACGTCGAGTTACCTGCAAATATTCAGCAAGATTTTGTGAAGTAAATTGTGCCGATTGACGTTCATGACTAAAATTAATTAGTTTAGAAATATTTAACGGACTAAGGCTGGTAAGCTTTGCCATTTGTAAAACGTAAGGATCATCTGTTTTTAAAGAAACTTTACCTTTAGAATTAGGAAAAGGCCCTAATAGACTTTTATGTTCATCGAGAATATAGATTTCGGAAGGTTTAGCAAATGTTAAAGCATATTGAGCATTTTGTGTGGCTTCCAGAATGGAGTGCCCATAGCCAAATGCTAGTTTAAATGGTTGTTCGATTTGCTGTATGAGCTCTTCCAGGTTTTCCTTTTCTAGAGCATTTTGTAGATGTCCAGCTGTTGTATATAACTCAAAGGTATGCGCGGATATTTGCTTATAAGTTGAAAAGGTTGCCTTTGCAATTTGACTTAAAATAGTTGATTCTATAGATGAATCTTTTGGAATTTCTAATAGACCCACAACAGCCTTAAACGATTCTGATTTTGTTAATAATGATTTAGATTTAGTTTCTTCAAGACATTGGATGATGGAATTTTTTGTATCTAACATGCGCATTGCTGGTATTTGAAGTGCTTGTAATTCATCAAAAACACTATGAATACTTGTGATGACAAAATCAATGCTTTTGGTATTCCATAAGGCCATGTGACGCTGTAAAATATTCTCGGTCGGTTCCGTAATCGATATGTGCTGAACGTGTGGCTTTTCGCCCGTATACTCTATTTCTGCTAAAACATTATCAACAAAGGCTGGATTCATAACATCAATGGAAATTCTGTCGATGGGAACAGTATGTTTAGCTACTAGCGATAAAAAAGTTGTTGAGATGGCTGTTTCATCTTGTTTAATATAATTCCAAGGTATGGGTATTTCTGAAAGTAAAGATTGAGCATGCAAATAGGGTAATGTACCTCCAAATAGCAGTGCATCACATGGTTTAATTTGCTTTACCAAAGTAGGTGCTTCAGATGGATGCCTGTAAAGATAAAATTCTAATTGAATATCGGTTACGTTTTGTGCGATACTAATAATACGCTTCATAAATGCTTTAGAACAAATAATCGCTATTTTGGTAGACATGGGCATCGTTCCTTTTCTATTTTTTTAAATATTTAGCGACGTATTAGCGACAACTTTAACGACAGAGGAGACTGATTATGATGAAAATCCAACAAGTAGAAATTTTTGCTATACATTTACCGCTAATTGATCCATTTATCATTAGTTATGCTACATATGATACAATGCCTTCTATTATTTTAAAAGTAACAACTGATACAGGTATTGTCGGGTATGGAGAAGCTGTACCTGATGAGCATGTAACAGGTGAGTCATGGGAAAGTACTTATGCCGTACTGAAACATCAACTTGCCCCTGCGATTATCGGGGAAAATCCAATGGCCTTTGAAAAACTACACGATAAAATGAACAAAGTGGTGAAAGATGTACCTGCTGCCAAAGCAGCTATAGATATCGCTTGCTTCGATATCGCTGGGAAAGCATTAAACGTACCTGTATATCAGCTTTTAGGCGGTCGTTATCATGAAAAATTCCCAATCACTCATGTACTAAGTATTGGTGCTCCTGAAGCAATGGCTGAAGAGGCTGCTAATCGAGTTGAAATGGGCTATCGTTCCTTTAAGATGAAGGTAGGTACAGAGGTAATGAAAGATGTTGCTCGTATTAAAGCGGTACGTGAACGAGTAGGTGAAGACATTGCTATCCGTGTGGATGTAAATCAAGGGTGGGGGAATGCAGCAACTACTTTACAAGGATTACGTGCAATGAAGGATTTAAATATCGATTGGTTAGAGCAGCCAGTAGATAGCGAAGATATTGATGGAATGGTAGAAATTAAATCAAAATCTGATGTTACATTAATGATTGATGAAGGTCTTCGTGGCGTACGTGAAATGCGTGAAATTATTGCTAAGCGTGCAGCGGATAAAGTGAATATTAAATTAATGAAGTGTGGAGGCATCTACCCTGCTATGAAGCTTGCTGTTATGGCAGAGATGGCAGGTATAGAGTGTCAAATTGGTTCTATGGTTGAATCATCTGTTGGTTCTGCTGCAGGTTTCCATGTAGCTTTCTCGAAGAAAATTATGACAAGTGTTGAACTAACAGGCCCATTAAAATTCTCTAAAGATGTGGGCAACCTGCATTATGATGTTCCATTTATTTGCTTAAACGAAGAAGCAGGCTTAGGTATAGATGTAGATGAAGATGTAATAAAGGAATTATGTAAATTTTCAACAGTTGTAACTGCTTAAGGAGGCGTAAAATGGAAAAGATTTATGAAGGTATGCTTGGTAAGACACCTTTTTTTGTTACAAAATTAACGCCTCAGCATATACAACAAATTGAGGAGCTGCAGCATGAGGTCTATGAGGCATTAACAGATCAAAGTATTTTACAGCCATTAAGTACAGAGGAATTTGAGTATATTTTAAATGGCAATGGAATGATGATTGGTGCTTATGTTGAGGATCAATTGATTGCCTTTCGAGCACTGTTAAATCCACCTATTGATGAAGAGCATCTTGGCTATGATTGTGGAATTGAGGAGAAGGATTTTCAACGTGTTTTATATCAAGAAATTTCCAATGTTTCACCAAAGTATCGCGGTTATGGCTTACAGAAAACATTAGCTACTGTAGTGATGAATAGCATCGATTTAAAAAAATATGATTATGTTTGCTCAACCGTAAAGCCATATAATATTCCGAGTTTAAAGGATAAATTCTCGCAAGACCTCTTAATTAAAGGCTTGAAAATTAAGTACGTAGATAAGCTGCGTTATATTTTCTATAAAGATTTAAGACAAGATTTGTCATCAGTATTTACTGAAAAACAAGTAATATCAATGGGAGATATAGCTGGACAACAACAACTCTTAAAACAAGGTTTCCTTGGTACGACTATGTATGAAGAAAACAATGATTGGTTTGTTGTATACGAAAAATAAAGTAAAAGCCTTACCTGACACAAAAGTTTTGTGAAGGGTAAGGCTTTTTTACGAGGCTCTAAGTTATTTCTTCATTGGGCAATAACCACAGGCCATTAAGCCAGGGATATCTTTAGAAAAACAACATGATTTTCTTACAGGCAAATTGATTAAATTTGTGGGGCTTTGACCACCTGTATATTGTGCCCACCAAGATTTGTTGGAGAAGCGTGCCCATGTTTTAGGGTCCTCTAAAATTTCAATATCCTCCATAGCTTGATCAGCTAAACCAGGATTAGATAACAATACATGATAGTGCCATAGCAAATATCCGAAGAAATTTTCCCAAATGGTAAGAGGGGAAATCGATGTTACTTTCCTTAGTTTTTGGACAATTACATGCCCATCGTAAAGGACTTTCTCTATGACTGTTTGACGCTCATCTTCATCGACATAACGCCAATCATTTGGATTAGCGAACATGGCAACGGTAAAACTATTGAATTCCTTGGCCGCATCGAAACGCAATTCAAGTGGCTTACCATCCCATACTTCGTCATAAGCGGCAAGCATATAAAATTGCATAGCAAAAAACATACCATAGCGGCGTGCAAAGTGAGAAATAGCGGCAGTTTCTGTTGCGGCATCAGTTATACCCATCATGAGATTTAAAAAATCAGGGTGGTAAAAGTCTTTATGTATATCAGCTAATGTAAATAAAGTCCGCTTAGGCTCAGTTGTATAAATACTATAGGAGTTTAATTGTTGAACTTGATCCATCGTTAAAGCTGGCATGGTAATCCTCTTTTCCTTAGAACTTCTGTTAATTTCATTATAAAGTAATCAATTTTGCTTCACAAATAGTATGCCATATAGTAAAATACATTAAACATATAAGAAAGGTAGGGTTTATAATGTCACAGGTTCTTGCCATTCCAAGACCGCTAGTTCGATTAAATCAATGGACTATTCTTTTAAGTGTGATTTTTACATGGATAACCGGAGTTACATGGCTATTAGTTATTCCTCTTGCTGCAAATTTACTAGGCCTTTTATTCAACTATAACCCAATTATTCGCGTTGGGAGGCTGTTTTTAAAAAAAGCTCCTTCTGCCTATATACCAGAGGATGCACAACAACAGAAATTTAATTCCAGCATTGCTAGCTTTTGTTTAGCAGCCGGTTTAATAGGATATCTATTAGATTGGCAGGTCCTAGGCTATATCTTTACTGGTATGGTTGCAATAGCCTCATCCATCGCAATTGCCGGTTTTTGTATAGGTTGTTTTCTTCATTTTCAACTGAAGCAATGGCAATATCGACGTTCGTTAAAAAAATCTTTTTAAAAAAAGAAAAAAATTATTAGATAATTGTTGACAATTTAATTGATAATGATTATCATTATCGTATAAAGATTATTCCTCCTCTACAATACAGTGTAGAGAGGATGAACTTTAGCTACTTTTCTCCAGAAGTTTGCTAGTTCATGATTACGCTCCTAAAACCCCCCTCATTTTTTGGGAACGTGAAAATCTCAGACGACTCATTCTAATTTTAGAATGGAGTCGTCTTTTTTTGAAAATCATTGCGCATTGTTGTAATTACTATGGCAACCACTAGAGGAGTTATTCATCACTTAGAAGATTAACACGGAAATGTGCATCTTGGTTCTTGATCTGAATTGGAAGAACGACGATGACATCTGTGACCAACGAAAACTTCCGCCCACAGTGAAATGTTACGAAGAAGTAGTTTGCTGAACAGCGTTTTTTCTCCCAAGTATCATTGTATAGTAACTATGTAGTAACATGCCCACAATGATGACACCAAGACCTGCTAATGCAAGCGGGTTAGGGAAGGCAATTCCTAATAATAATACTTCACCGATTATAACAAAAAGAATTTCAGTTGATTGTGTAGCCTCAACTGCAGCTAATTTGCCTTGATGGTCTCTTACGCGGTCTGTTGCGATAAAAAATAATATGGTTGCAATGACTCCAGAGCTAATGCCAACAAGTAACGATTGGAACATTTGGCTTGCTGAAGGCAGGCCGACAGTAAATATGGCATAAATAGCCATGATGATCCATGCTGGCAATGAAGCAATCGTCATGCCTAGTACACGCTGAAAGGTATCGATCCGTCCCCCACAAACTTCCATCATCTTGCGATTTCCAAGAGGGTAAGCAAATGCTGCGACGATGACAGGTAAAATACCAAGCATTAAACTTCTAAATGAAACGGATTGTGCCTGCGGTATTTGTATTAGCAGAATACCTACTAAAATGACACAAGAAATAAGAAGAGAAATGAAAGGGATTTTTTGGCGCACTGTTTTACCAGCAATAACTGAAACGAAGAGGGGAGCTAATAATACACCAGCAACAATAGTAAATTGCCACGTGCCAGATACGAGCCAACCTGGACCAAATGCTGCAGCAAATGTTAATGGTGCATAGAATAAGACAAAT
>NZ_DAMDAY010000060.1:0-9908 GCF_032093475.1 Lysinibacillus sp.
ATGCCAAATGCCAACGTATTTAGTGCATCTCCAGCAAGCGTTGCAAGTGCTTCACCATAAACTTTATGATTCGTCGGCTTTCCTCTTCTGAAATCATCATTATCCATACTTGGTAAATCATCGTGGATTAAAGAATACGTATGAATGATTTCAATTACAGAACCGACAAGAAAGCCGTCCTGTAAATTTTTATGGTAAAGCTCAAGTACTGCTAACACAAAAAGTGGGCGAATTCGTTTACCGCCAGCCTTTAATGAATAAAGCATAGATTCCTTTAAATCGGCTGGTGCATCAATTTGTTCAACAAGCGCAAACATGGTTTCTTCAATTTGTGGTATGTTACTTTCAATAAAGTACTTTAATGGCTCATTCATTTCCTAATTCTCTCCCTTTAGTGGATCAAATGCTGTTGTTTCACCAGTCTCTTGGACAATCGATACGAGCTGTTCTTCTGCATGTTGCAGCTTACTATGGCAAAACTTTGATAGCTCCATTCCTTGCTTATATAAATCTATTGCATTTTCCAATGGCACATCGCCTTGCTCCAACTGGCGAACGATTTCTTCTAGTGCCGTCATGGCTTCTGCAAACGTTTGTTGTTTCTCTGTCACAACGTTTCCCCCTCATTCTTTGGCAAGATATTTTTCACTTCAGCCACAACTTTCCCATCATGGAAAGAAAGTGTAAGTTGATCCTGCTTTTGTACCTCAGTGGATGATTTGATCATTTGTTGATCTTTATATGCTACTGTAAAACCTCTTGTTAGAATGGATAGCGGATTTAATGCTTCTAATGTTCTAACAGTGGCCTCAAATTGTTGTTGTTGCTTCGCTACATAATACGTAGTAGCACGGGATAATTGTTGAATGCGTGCTTCAAGTTCACGTTGATGGAACGCCAGTGCCTTTTTAGGTGAATGCTGCTCGACCGTACTATGTAATTGTTGAAGCTGAGATTTTTTCTTCATCAACTCCACCTGCATCGCTGTCTGCAACCCAGACTCGAGCTGTGCTAATCTTTCAGTAAATGGTCGATAAAGTCTTTCTGGCATGGACAATGGATAAGACTGCTGGAGCTTATTTAGACGTTGTCGTTCAGCCATAAGTTGCGACCTCACTATTTGATGAAGTTGTGTTTTTTGCGTAAGTACCCGCTGGTAGAGCTCTGCTTGATCTGGAACAGCCATCTCTGCAGCTGCCGTTGGTGTAGGAGCTCGTAAATCAGCTACATAATCTGCAATGGTTGTATCTGTTTCATGTCCGACTGCGCTAATAATAGGAATTCGGCTTTCAAAAATAGCCCGTGCCACTATTTCTTCATTAAAAGCCCATAAATCCTCAATAGAGCCTCCACCACGACCTACAATTAACACATCACAACTCGCATTCTGATTGGCACGTTGAATATTTTGCACAATATTTGGAGCCGCCTGCGCTCCTTGCACTAGAGTTGGATAAATCAAAATTTTAGCAAGGGGGTAACGTCTCTTCAACGTCGTACAAATATCTCGAATAGCAGCACCTGTAGTCGATGTTAATACACCTATTTTTTCAGGAAACTTTGGTATCGGTTGCTTCCACTCTTGTTTAAAAAGCCCCTCTTTTTGTAATTGTTCTTTTAATTGATTAAAGGCAACAAATAAGCTACCAATGCCATCAGGTTGCATCTCCTGTACATAAAGTTGGTAGGTACCATAACCTTCGTAAACGTTTACATCGCCTCGAATAAATACTTGCATACCTTCCTTTGGCTCAAACGCTAATTTTGTAGCCGCCATTTTAAACATCGTAGCCGCAATGCGGGCTCCATCATCCTTTAGCGTAAAATAAATATGGCCTGATTGATGGAGTTTAACATTCGATAATTCACCCTTTACATATACTTCACGTAGATGAGGGTCAGCATCAAACTTTCGTTTAATATATTTCGTTAACGCTTTTACTGTTAAATAAGAAGCAGACGACATGTTTTCGGCTCCTTTACTATAATCAAGTTTTTCACAAAAACTACACCTATCATAACATTTTTTACTGTCGTTGACGTGCCAAAATGCAGTTTCGCTAGAAAAAATGACGAGGTTACAACTATCGAAAAACAACTATAACATATTCATACACGATCAAACTATTAGAAAACAGCTTATTACCATCCATAACAAAACAAAGCCCCATAACAATAGTTGTTATGAGACTTTACATTTTAATAGAATAGTAATAGAAGCGTACCTACAATAAAACAATAGTACGTAAAATAGCTAAGTTTACCGCTTTTCATAATACCCATAAACCATCGCATCGCAAAATAGGTCATAATGAGCGTAGCGATGAAAGTAGCTGCATAGGGAAGTGCCAATGCGCCTTTATTCGGCTCCTCTAAAAAATCCGTAATCCCAAGGACCACTCCCCCTAAGCTTACAGGAATATAAAGCATAAAGGAGAACCGTAAGGCTGTATCCTGCTTCATACCTACTGCTATTGCTGAAATAATCGTTGCTCCTGATCGGCTAATACCTGGCGTTAAAGCTACTGCTTGCCCTAATCCTACAATAATAGCGTCTTTTGCCCTGAGATCAGCATCATTCTTCTTCCCTCGCATATTACGTATTAACCATAATGCAGCTCCTGTGACAAATAACATAAGCGCAATTGTAGTCATACTGACATTGTCAGCAATGACATCACTTAATAACACCCCTAAAACGCCTGCTGGAATAGATCCTATGATAATATACAATGCAAAGCGAAAATCAGCTTTATAGCGCCTCTCCCCTGTCTTTAAATAGAGAAAGAAATGACTTATAAGGCGCACAATATCCTCTCGATAAATATACATAATGGCAAGTAATGATGCTGTATTAGTTAAAATGGCGAATGTAAAACCTTGTTCTCCAAGCCCTAGTATTTCACTGGCAATCATAACATGTCCACTCGATGAAACGGGAATAGGCTCTGTGAAACCTTGGACAAGACCAATGATGATATGTTTAACAATTAACATAATATCGATGTTTTCCATAAAAACCTCCTTCTACGTATGTATGTCCCAAACGTTACATTAGACGTCAAAAATAGCAAAGAAGTTCTTTTTTACTCATCAAAAAAGTCATCTCAAAGCAATGTTGAGATGACTCTTTTATGGTTATGTTATTTATTTTGCAAGCTATTTTCAGCTGCTTGCACTGTGTTGAATAGTAACATCGTGATTGTCATTGGTCCGACACCACCTGGTACAGGAGTAATATGTGATGCAATACCATCTACTTCTGCAAAGTTTACATCACCGCATAATTTATTGTTCTCATCACGATTAATACCGACATCAATGACAACCGCTCCATCTTTTACATGCTCCTTTGTAATAAAGTTTGCACGTCCGACAGCAGCTATCAAAATATCTGCCTGTTTTGTAAATGAAGGTAAATCAGGCGTTTTAGAATGTGTATATGTCACCGTTGCGTCTTTTTGCAAAAGTAGTTGTCCCATTGGTTTACCAACGATATGACTACGTCCTACAATAACAGCATGTTTTCCTGCAATGTCAATTCCTGAATACTCAAGAAGCTTCATCACGCCGAACGGTGTACAAGGTAAAAATGTGTCTTGGCCAAGCATCATTTTCCCCACACTTACTGGTGAGAAACCATCGACATCCTTCTCGACAGCGATTGTCGCTATGACTGTATCCTCATCAATATGTTTTGGGAGTGGTAGTTGTACTAAAATTCCGTGAATATCCTCACGTTGATTTAAAAGTTGAATTTGTGCTAATAATTCCTCTTGCGTAGTTTCAGCTGGTAATTTAATCAGTTCTGAAAACATACCAATTGCTTCACAAGATTTTTGTTTATTTCTCACATATGTAGCTGAAGCTTGGTTGTCTCCAACTAATACAACCGCTAAACCAGGTGTTAATCCTCGCTCTTTTAAGCGAATGACACGCTCTGCTACAGCATTACGAATTTCTTGACCAATTTCTTTACCATTAATAATTGCACTTGACATAAACCTTCGTTACTCCTTCCAATTCAACACATTATTCTTGTTCTGTAAATTTAGAAAGTACACCATTGACAAATTTAGATGAACTATCATCGCCAAATGTTTTACATAACTCGATTGCTTCGTTTAGTACTACTCTTTTTGGTGTTTCTGGCATGTATAAAAGTTCGTATACAGCTAGACGTAAAACCGTTCTTTCAATTTTCGGTAGACGGGCAAGTGACCACTTTTCAAGATGCTGTTCTAAAGTAGCATCGATTTCCTCCAAATGTTCAGCTGTTCCAGTAACAATCTTTTCGTAAAAGGCATTGGTTGGTTGTCCTTTAATATGACCCATTGCTTCTTCTACTGTTAGATCCGTATTGTCTAGCTGAAACAAAACTTGCAACGCTTTTTCGCGTGCTTCATGTCGTTTCATGTAAAGCTCTCCTTCTTAAGTGGCATTAAGGTTTATAATAGCATAAAATCGCACGAGAAACACGATTTCAAGCAAGTTTTCAATAATCTGAAACCTTTTTTAAGGAACTTTTTACATCATTCCTAATTGAGCTCCCTTTTAATCAAATAAGCTCTCCAAAAATGATTGTTTCCTCCTCATCATGTATAATAAAGAAAAACGAAAACAAACTTCAGAGGTGTTCACAATGCAATATGAAGCCATATGTACGAGTTGTAAAAAACCATTTAAATTGGTTGAAGGTGAAGAACAATACAAACTAATGAAGGAACGTAAATCTCACCTATTTTACTGTGACGATTGCAAGCATAAAATTCGCTTTGACGCCATTCGAAACTTCTTTAGGTATTACTAATGGAGGCAATTTATGAAGGAACATTATTATACCATTGGTGAGGTTGCCAAACTTTCAAACTTATCGATTCAGACGTTACGCTATTACGATCAAATTGATTTATTTAAACCAGCTTATACAGATACCTACACCAATTACCGCTACTATAAAGACACTCAGCTATTCTATTTAGATATAATAAAATCACTTAAATATATCGGTGTTACCCTCGAAGATATAAAAAAAGCGCTCAAATTAACCTCAAATGAATTGCTTGATTTTCTTGCACAGCAAGAGCTACGAATAAACGAGAAAATCTCACGCTTAAATGAAGCGAAAAATACTTTATTGAAAACAAAAAAGCAATTACAAGAACAAATAGATATCCCGATCTTCGGTGAAGTATATGAACAGGTAGAAGAAGCAATGCCCGTTCTTCAAGTGACAACGACTGAATTAACACCAACATCGAGCGCTAATACATATTATGCAATACTAACAAAAATCATTGAAAACGAGGGCAGTGTGTTAAATAGTCGATATGGTTGTATATATCCTCTTAAGCCTTATCAAGATGTCCATGATATTTTTTATGATGTTATTTTCACTCCTCTTTTAACAGAGCGCACATTTTCAAAGCTCTCAGCAAATATACAGCAAACTACCATTCCCGCTGGAAAGTATGTATGTATTGCCTTTATATATGACCCTGAAACTTATTTTTCGTACTATGAAAAATTAAGAAATTATGTATTGGCGCAGCAAGAAATATTTGAATCACAAGTGTATGAACTCTATATGCCAGCGACATTAACAATGGAGCAAGAAAAGAAGTTTATTGTAGAATTAAAGGTTAGACAAAAACAAGAAGGACAAGAATCTTCCCTAAAAATTTAAAGGCCAATCGTATAAACTCCTCAAAAACTCCCAAACTGATAAAAACTTTAAAAATGGAAAACAAATCTTTTGACCCTATAGTTACTATAGGGTTTATCGTATTACATGGAAATATTCTAGTAGATTTAAAACATGTATCGTTTAACAGGTAGAAGGAGAGCTTTATGAGCAAGAAACAAAATATAACATTAGCAATTTTATTATCCAATCTTTTCATTGCTTTTTTAGGGATTGGTTTAGTCATCCCTGTTTTACCAACTATCATGAATGAGCTTCATATCTCGGGCTCTGTTGTTGGTTATATGGTAGCAGCATTTGCTATTACCCAATTGATTGCATCACCTATCGCAGGTAAATTAGTCGATAATATCGGTCGTAAAATCATGATCGTGTTAGGTCTTTTTATTTTTGGGCTTTCTGAGTTTTTATTCGGATTCGGTCGTTCAGTGGAAATTCTTTTTGCCTCCCGTATGCTCGGTGGCGTAAGTGCAGCTTTTATTATGCCAGCCGTAACAGCTTATATTGCTGATATTACGACATTAGCACAGCGTCCTAAAGCACTGGGTTATATGAGTGCTGCCATTAGCACAGGGTTTATTATCGGTCCTGGTATCGGAGGATTTTTAGCAGAATATGGTACACGTGTACCATTTTACGCGGCAGGGGTCCTTGGTCTTTTCGCGGCTATTCTGTCGTTGATCTTATTAAAAGAACCGTCGCGTGCTACGGACAATGAGGAAGTTACACCATCTATGCTAGGTAGTGTGAAGCGTGTGTTTAGCCCGCTTTATTTTATTCCATTCATTCTTATTTTCGTGCTATCCTTTGGTCTCGCTGCATTCGAATCACTATTTAGCTTATTTGTCGATCACAAATTTGCATTTACGCCATCAGATATTGCCATTATTATTACAGGAAGTGGTATTGTAGGAGCCCTGGCTCAATTAATTCTGTTTGACTGGCTAACAAAGAAAATGGGTGAAATTAATGTCATTCGTTATTCATTGATTCTCTCGGCGATCCTAACATTCGCTATGACGATTGTCAGTCATTATTTTGCCATTTTATTTGTCACATTCTTTATTTTCGTTGGCTTTGATTTAATTCGGCCAGCGGTTACTTCATATCTATCAAAAATTGCTGGCAATGAACAAGGATTTGTTGGTGGTATGAACTCCATGTTTACAAGCCTAGGTAATATTTTTGGGCCTATCTTAGGTGGGATCTTGTTCGATGTAAATTTGAACTATCCCTATTACTTTGCCACAATCGTGTTAGTGCTTGGCGTTATTCTGGCATTGTTCTGGAGAAAGCCAAAGCATATTGAATTATAAAAAAGGCGATACATTTAGACTAATGAATCCTAGAGAAATCCTTAAAAAAGGGCTGCCCTTTGATGAAAAATCATCTTAGGGCAACCCTTTTTTTGTTATTCATGTACTGCTGTTTCTTCTTTTTCGAACTGTATAGCAGTAATATGCACGTTGACTTCTGCTGTTTCTAGTGCTGTCATATTAAAAATAGCTTGGCGTATTTGCGTTTGTACTTCCTTTGCAACCTTAGGAATGGCATATCCATATTTTACAGAGCAAAATACATCAATTGCAATTTCACCCGTTTCTGTGACACCGGATTTAATGCCCTTATTGTGTACTTTTTTACCGAATCGTTCCACGACACCTGTCGCAATATTTCCACGAGTTGCAGCAATGCCTTCAACCTCATTGACAGCAATACCTGCTACAACTTCGATTACCTCTGCCGCTACCTCTATTTTTCCAAGCTCTTCTTTTCCAGAAGGTGTTGGTTGTACGAAAGATTGTCCTACTTTCTCTGCCATACAAATATCATCCTTTCCCTTACAAATCACAAACAAATGCTGTACTACCGTTTATTATACTATAAAAAGGAAGGTTTGGCTGTCGAAAGCCGTTTTAATTTATAGCGAACCTGATGGATCTTCTACATCTAGCAAAAAAATTCTTTTTTCAAATCCACCACGAATTTTTTTCTTCTGCTCACGCATCGCTTCTAGTTCTTCAAAACTTACGCCTAACACACGTATAGCTGTATGAATGAGTTCGAGCAGATCTGTCAATTCTTCAACGCTTTCCTGACTATTTTTCGCCTCGTGAAATTCTGTAGCTTCCTCTATCATCTTAGTTTTGATTGCCTTGATAAATTCTTCTGATTCTAAAGTTCGTGCATAATACGATAAACCTTTCTCTTCTATCATTTCTAAAATTTTATCCCTTACAAGTTTATTATATACTGGCATTTATCCATCGACTCCCTTTATGATGAACTCTTCTATTAATTTCAAAGTGATTTAACCCTCACTTATATCGTTAGTAATTCTTTGTCAGTACTCCCTCTCCATTTCGACCTACCATACCTTTACTATGGTACAATTCAATTAATGGAAATTATAGTAAATCAAGAGGAGGTATGAAAAGGCATTGAAAAAATTATTATTTTTTATGTTTTTCACCGTATTTCTTTTTACAGCATGTCACTCATCAACATTAAGCATTACTGAAATTGAGGTAGTTCCAGATAAAGTGCAAAAGGCTATGGACGAAAAATCAACACTACAATTACTCAATGTAGTAGATCAAGATGTTTCTTACATCGTTTTTCGATCAAAAGGAACCGTTACGGTAGATCTTGAAACACAAAATAATACAATAACGATCAAGTTAGATGTGACAAACGAGCAAGATAATGCAATAAAACAGCATGTTTACAAATTAACGTTAGAACCTCACCATGATACGATTGATATTCAAATTAATGGTAAATCTACATCGATTGATCTTGTAACAGGTATATGATGGGCAACCAATGGCTCAAGTTCATTGTAGGTAAATTACTGATTGAAGTGGAGGTATATTGAATTGTTAATTAGAAACTATAAAAAAGAAGATGAACTAGGCTGGCTACAATGTAGAGTTCTTGCTTTTTTAAAAACAGCTTATTTTGACAATGTGCTAAATAAAAAAGAAGTCTATGAACAGCCTTCCATTGAATTAGTAGCTGAAATTGATGGAAAAATTGTTGGTTTAATTGATATAGAATATGAAATCAAAGAAGGCACAGTTTGTTCAAGAGGAAAAGGACTAGGTGGTATGATTTGGCACATCGCTGTACATCCTGATTATTCACGAAAAGGAATAGGCGAAAATTTATTAAAGGTTGCTGAAAAAAGAGCCATTGAACTAAATTTAAATCGCTTTGAAGCATGGACGCGAGACGATGAATGGGTGCAAAATTGGTATAAAAAAATGGAGTTTTCTCAAGTCGAATCCTATTATCATATTTATCTTGAAGGGAGTGAAATGACTAATAGAATCACAACGAATGTTCCAAATCTATTTCCTGTTTCAACATTCAGTCATTATGTCGGCCATGATATGGAACAATTCACTAATATCACACGTAAACACCAATGTATCTGCTATGAAAAGTATTTAAAGACTGTTTAAGCATTTTAGGACTTGTTTTTATGATTAATCGTCATATACGCAAGTCCTACAATGTTTATTAGGATGCTCCCATCCAACTTTAAATTATACGGTATTTACGTGAGGATTGTGTGATCACTAAAAGTATCGTTAATCCAACAACAAAATACCAGAGCATATAAAAAGGAACTATGAACATTAGGACACTAAATACTATTGCTGTTACAACGCTAACTGTAATAGCGTATACACTTGTAAATTTATCTTTCATCCAATAATATAATGTGAATGGTAGTGCTAAAGTAAATATGGGAATATAAATATTTACAATAGATGCTTTGATAAGAGATAGTGATAGTACAGCTATGATGAAACCAATTGTCGTAGTAAGCGTTCGTCCTACAATTACTTTACCAGAAAAATAGCTGTATAACAGAATAGACAGCATAACTAAACAACTACAAAATCCTATGATTACTACAAATAAATTACCCATAATGTAAGCTAATATTGACAAGCAAACGAAAGACACAATTGGTAACAGCAAGATTGATGGATTATGTACTTTTTCTAGATTTATTACATTTGTAAAGCCAACAAGAAATAATATTGTAAAAGGAATCGTCAAATAACCTAATTCGAAGGTATTACCTATAGTAATATGACTAACCGAAAGATTACCGACTATGCTGATCGGTAGTGCCGCACAAATTTGACCAAGCACCACCCAAATGCCTGATAGCTTAAAAGCTTGAGTA
>NZ_DAMDAY010000060.1:9918-11003 GCF_032093475.1 Lysinibacillus sp.
TTATCTGTAATTACAATGAAAACAATACCAAGTAATAAAGCCAAATATAACAACTTTCCCCCTCCTCTTCTTTAGAAATAAACAACGTTATTTACCCTACCTAAATTATACAGTATATACAAAAAATATACGAATAGAAAAATAATCGTTGATTAAACTTAGCGGCACCGTTAGTTCACCAATAAAACTACCGAAATCTAGGGTTACTTTTTCTACCAGCCGAAAACATGTATGTAGATCAATTACTTCTTTGTATCTGTTTACTTTTCTTGAATCCGATCATACTTCCTAAAAACGCGAAAATAGCAGCTCCTACGATAACTACCATTAATTCGTTTGTATTGAAATGAAAAAACGAGGTCAATGAATTAGTAAATGATCTTATAAAAAGTACTATTGCGTAGGACGTAAAGAAACCGATAGTTGCTCCACATGTAAAGCCACTGATATGCAGCCAGTTGTTATATTTCTTCAATAAGAAGTGTGATAAAAAGACAAGTAGGATCGGCAATAACAGGATAGAAAGATCAATTGCATCGCGAATGAAGATATTTGGTATATAATCTTCGTTAGATTTGTAATTATAGGAGCTATATAAACTGTTGATTACTTGTATAACCTTGATTAACCAAAAGCCGATAATTGTCCCAAAAAGTATTGGTTTAATCGTTATTTTTTTAATTAACAAATAACAGATGATAAACGAACAAATGACAATAATAGGTGAAAAATAGATGATATAAAGCCCAAAATACGCATCATCATTTCCGCTTACATTTTGATAAATTACTGCTAAAGGAAAAGATGCGAGTAATGTGGTGATAGCCGTAACTAAATAAGCTGTTACATATAAAAATAATTTCAATTTGGTTGCTCCTTTTTAAATCCATTGAATACTTTACCTATCAAATCTTAACAATGAATTTCGCTATTTTATATATGTAAATTCTTCCATCATTAATAAAATTGCTCCTTTAGCTCCATAAAAAAACTCCCTCTGCAATGCTCTTTAATTAACCCCTAATAATTTACCAGGTTCTAACTCTTCAAAAGACTGATAAATGGGTTTCGGAATAGGGATTGAA
>NZ_DAMDAY010000060.1:11013-24556 GCF_032093475.1 Lysinibacillus sp.
TCAATATATGTAATTCAGCCTATCAATCATTAGCTTTGGTGTAGTAATCAGTCGCGTGTCTCCTCTTTAAACGCACCCTCAAAAACACTGGTCATTGTATACTCCTCTGTCACATCCTCTAAATCAAAAATCCAAATAAAAAACCTTCTAACAATTGAATGTTAGAAGGTAATTTTATTACGATATTTGGAATTATTCTATTCCTTAGATTCACAAATTAATTATTTGTTTGTCCCCAATACATCGTTCTCTTCAAGGAACTTCGTATTAAATTGAGCTGATTTGAAAACATCATTGTTCATTAGTGCTTGGTGGAATGGGATGGTTGTGTTGATCCCAGGACCTGATACTTCGAATTCGCTTAGCGCGCGATTCATTTTTGCAATCGCTTCCTCACGTGTATTCGCATGAACAATAAGTTTCGCTACCATTGAATCGTAATATGGTGGAATAGTATAGCCTGCATAGACTGCAGAATCAATACGTACACCATAGCCGCCTGGCGTTACATACGTATCGACAGTTCCTGCTGATGGCATGAAGTTTTTGTAGGCATTTTCTGCGTTAATACGGCATTCAATCGCCCAACCATTTAATTGAATATCATCTTGTGTGAATGGTAGCTTCTCACCAGATGCAATTTTTAACTGCTGTTGTACAAGATCTACACCAGAAATCATTTCTGTTACTGGGTGCTCTACTTGAATACGAGTATTCATTTCCATGAAGTAGAACTTGTCCTCTTGATAGTCATAAATAAACTCGATTGTGCCAGCACCTTCATAGTTACATGCTTGTGCAGCTTTTACTGCGGCCGCTCCCATTTCAGCACGACGCTCAGAAGATAGAGCTGGAGATGGAGCTTCCTCTACTAGCTTCTGCATACGACGTTGAACTGTACAGTCACGTTCGCCTAAATGCACAACGTTGCCATAACCATCTGCTAACACTTGAATCTCACAGTGACGGAAGTACTCGATGAATTTCTCTAAATATACGCCAGGGTTACCGAATGCAGCAGCAGCCTCTTTTTGCGTAATTTCAATACCTTTCACAAGGTCTTCTTCTGTACGTGCTACACGAATCCCTTTACCGCCACCCCCAGCAGTTGCTTTGATGATAACAGGGTACCCAATTTTAGCAGCCCATTCTTTACCTGTTTCAATATCTGGTACAATACCAGTACCTGGAACAAGTGGAACACCTGCTGCTTCCATTGTTGTACGTGCAACGTCCTTGATTCCCATAATTTTAATAGAATCAGATGATGGACCGATAAATTTAATGCCAGCGTTTTCACAAGCTTCTGCAAAATCAGCGTTTTCGGATACGAAGCCATACCCTGGGTGGATCCCGTCTGCACCTGTTTTTTCAGCTACACTAAGTAGAGCTGGGAAGCTAAGATAAGAATCTTTTGATAGCTTCGGTCCGATGCAATAAGCTTCGTCTGCTAATTTCACATGTAATGCGTCCGCATCTGCTTCAGAGTATACAGCAACCGATTGAATGCCTAACTCTTTACAAGCACGAATGATACGCACAGCG
Organism: Lysinibacillus sp.; assembly: GCF_032093475.1. NCBI lineage: Bacteria > Bacillati > Bacillota > Bacilli > Caryophanales > Bacillaceae > Lysinibacillus > Lysinibacillus sp. The sequence continues at coordinate 12,559 of NZ_DAMDAY010000060.1, forward strand.
ATTTCGCCGCGGTTTGCAATTAAAACTTTTTTCATTTGTTTTGCACTCCTTACTCAGCTTTTACAAGGAATAATGGTTGGCCGTATTCTACTAAGTCGCCATCTTTAACAAGAATTTCAACGATTTCCCCTTGCACTTCTGCTTCGATTTCGTTGAATAATTTCATTGCTTCCACGATACATACGATTGTTTCGTTTCCTACTTTATCACCCACTTTTACGTAAGCTGGTGAATCTGGGTTTGGTGCTTGATAGAAAGTACCGACCATAGGAGATACAATTTTATGTAACGATGGGTCGTTAACTGATGGTGCAGCTGCAGCTGATGCTGGCGCTTCTTCTTTAGCTGGAGCTGGTGTTGCTACTGGAGCTTCTGCTGGTGCAGATTGTTGTACAACAGGGGCTACTACTTCTTTTTTAGGTGCTACAGTTTCTGTAACAACAACATTATTCTTTTTTAGTTTTACTTTTGCGCCATCTACTTCATACACAAACTCGTCAATGGAAGAAGAATCTACTAATTTAATAATTTCACGAATTTCTTGAATTTTGAACATTTCTAACTCTCCTTATGAAATAAAATCTACTACAATAACTATTCTATATTTTTTCGAATCAATTTGAAATAGTTAAATGAAAATTAAGTAAATCTGAACAAAATAAAAGGCTTTCCTTTACTAAACGAAAGCCTTTTCATTATGCTGATATATAACAACCTTTTATAAATAAATTAAATATTTATTTTTTTCTATATATTTTAATAATTATTCGCACTAAACTTTACTTGCACATCATTTGCGCCTTCCATCTCTGTTTTTACAAGGTAAATAATTTCGTTTGCTTGTGCCTTTGACAGCTCTTCTGCCATCACTGTTACAGAAACTTTTTCTCCTTCAGCGCGAACAAACGCATCGGAATAACCTAATGATTTAACGAGCATTTCAAGCATAGCTTCAGCTGATTCACGCTTAATCAGTCCATCCATTTCATTAAATGCCTCATTTTTTTCTTCAGCAGAAGCCTCTTCAGAAGCAATTTTTTGAGTTAACTGTTCACGAAGCTGGCTTCTTTCATCACTAACCTGCATACGCATTTCTTCGAATAAGTGACTCGGTGAAGATACTTCTTGTGTTGCATCATTTGTTGCCTTCTGATCTGTAACACCTGTGACAGCTGTTTGTTGTAGTGTATCATCTGTAAAGATAGTAAGACCATTAAACTGCTTTGCTGGATCAACCAAATAATACACTGAAATGACTGCTACTAAACTTAATAATGTCATAAACCAAACTGTTCTTCTACGTACGCGCATTTACTTTTCCTCCTTATTTTCCATTGGAACGATAATAATTCGATGAATCGGTAACTGCATCACTTGACTGACGACCGCACGAATTTCATTTTTCACAAAGATATCGGATGCACCTTCTGAAACAACTAGCATGCCTGTTACGTTTTTCGCGCTTTGCTCAGTCCCTCGAAAATATTGGCTAAATAGTTTATTGGCATCTTGATCATCTGTCATCTCTCCATAATAAAAATAGACTTTAACCTCCCCAACACCTTGCATTGCCTTCAGTGTTTGCTCAAGCTTTTCTTCATTTGTGAGCGGTGAACTTTTGTCGCTTGTTGAATTCGTTTGATACATAGGTAAAATGATGAATATTCCCACGGAGGCAGCTATCAAAATTAAAACCATCAATGACGTTGTTTTTTTTCGTGTCTTTTCCACATCACTTGTACATTGCCTCCTTTCATCTTCTCTTTTTCAAGTGTATGTACGCTTGTTTCTTCCTATGAATTGATAAATGGAATCTTTAATAGCAATTGCAAAAATACTAACGTGATGACCAACTTTGTCAGTGAAATTATTTCCTTATCATCCGTTAGAAACACAAAAATCTGACAAACAAAGAGCAATGCCAATAAAAGAATCAATCTATCTCCCCCCTGCCATGACTTGTACAAACACAATGAGGAAAAAACAAGAAAACATAAATGAAAAAGCAATTAAAAATGATACAGCACACAGGGTAAATAGCGATTTACTAATTTGATCTAGTAATCTACAAATATCATCAAAGGCAATTGGCTCTAAAATAGCGGCAAGCATTTTCAACGAATAGGCACTGACAACTAGCTGAACCGTTGGGATAAATGACACCGTAATGACGGCAATAAAAGCACTAATACTTGTAACGGATGAAGTGAATTGTGTCATATGCTGAAACATCGAAAAACTATCTACAATAAAAGAACCAACAACCGGAATATTTTCTTCAATTAATTTTTTCACAGGCTCTGCTACTGCCGCATTGACACTAAATGCCGCAACACCACTTGCAGTCATCAAAAGAACGTAGCAAATGACAGAGGCGGAAACGATACTCATAATGGTAAAACGAATTAATTCAGCAATTCGTGTAAAAGATATTTCCTTGACAATAACACTGCAAACATCAAAGACAATGGCCAAAAGCACGCCTGGTATAAGCCACTTACTACTAATAATCGTAAGGACTTGTACAAAAAATAGTAAAAAGGGCTGCCAGGAAGCAATCGCTGTAATACTGCTTGATAATAGAAAGCTTGATGTAAGAATCGGATAAAATGCTGTAAATAGATGGGCTAGTCCTTGTGCAATTTCATCAATTAAGGTAAAGGACTTTACAACAACAGGACCAATCGTTGCTAAAACAATAAGAAAAAATAGTATCCTTGTCCCTTTTTCAAATTCTGGTAATATCATGTTGACAATCAAAATAATGATGACGTAGCCGCAAAGCATGAGCGTCATCTTTAGCAAGAGAAAGAATGGGTCGATTAAAAATGATAGTATTTGCTCCTGCAATGGCTTCGCTCCTTAGTTTAGCCTTTTTAAAATGGACGACACCTCCTGTAAAACAGCCAAAAATTCTTTGAACCAATACAATAAAATGACGATCTTCACTGCAGCAAAAACGATGTTCCCGAGCACTTTATAATTATGTTCTGCCAGCAGCAATGACACCCACTGTCCGACATAGAACATACTTGCACTGATTAGAATAGCTTTCGCATAAGGTAAAAACGCAAGTGTTTCTAGAAGCTGCTTGACGAAAGGCAATAAAAGTGTCGAGAACAACATGCCAAAAAGCAAAAACGAAAACATCACACTTATTAGCGCATGGAGTGGCTGTATAACTTCTTTTATCAGCAATAATAAAAGCAGCATGACAACAGCGACGATGACAATTTCCATTTACATTACCCGGATGATGTAAGCCATTGGAAGAATGTTAATATTTCATTAAAGAATAGACGTAAAAATCGAAGTAACTCTGCTGTCATATATAAGTAGGCAATGAAAAAGAGGAAAAATGAAAACTCCTTCTTCCCTGTTTGATCAAAGAAAACATGAAGAAGCGCAACGACTAGTCCCACTCCAGCAACTCTTAATACGTCTTGTAATTCCATTCCTACGCCCCCTCGTGTACAGCAATATATGTCGCACTATAAAAAAAAAGACCTCTATACAGATGTATAGAGATCTACTACGAAAAAAATTTATAATAGTTTGTTCACGATGCTTTTAACCGTACCTGTTTGCTGTACGAGATGACTATTTTCGCCCATCCACATGGATAAATATTCGGCATTGCCCTGCTCTGCACTTTCCTTACGAATGGTAGTTGTTAGATAGTTTTGTAGTGGATAAGGTGCCACTATCGCATCCTTCATGCGTTTAGTAAATTCATTCGCTAGGCCTCTTGCTGGCTTACCAGTAAATGCAAGCGTAATCGTTGTTTGCTGTGCGTTCGATGCCAATACTGCATTTTTATAGAGCGGAGAAATTTCGCATTCATCTGCTACTAGTAAAGCTGTACCAATTTGAACAGCTTGTGCTCCGTTTTCAAGTGCCTGCTGAATAGCTTCTTTTGTCACGAGCCCACCTGCTGCAATCATTGGAATCGCAATTTGACCAGCTACTTGTTGTAGCAACGCATCTAAGGGAATTAATTGGATAGGGTCAGTAAAGGAACCTCGATGCCCCCCAGCCTCTCCACCTTGTAGGACAACCGCATCCATGCCAGCCTGTTCCACCAGTTTAGCCTCTTCTAATGTTGTTGCAGTGCCAATGGTATAGATACCATTGTCTTTTAATTGTTGAAGAACCTCTGCTGATGGAATGCCAAATGTAAACGAGCAAATTGCTACCTTTTCCTCTATAACCGCCTGAACTTGCCCTGTAAAAACATCCTTAGACACTACACTCTGTACAGGTGATAACCCAAGCTCATCATAAAAAGGTTGCAGCGCCATACGAGCTTGTTGTAACACCTCTATATCGATTTTTGGGTCCTCTTGTACAAATAAATTAACTGCAAAAGGCTTTGTCGTTAATTTTTTCACTTCCTGAATGAATTGCTTTGTCTGTTCGCCATCTAAGTAGCCCGCTCCAATTGAGCCTAATAAACCTGCTTCAGCACAGGCAGCCACAAATTTAGGTGACGTGACACCTGCCATTGGCGCTTGAATAATTGGGTGTTGCATATCAAATATTGTTTGTAACATACCTTTCACTCCTTACTATGTTATTATTGTAAACTTTCTTTCCAAAAATGACCATCTTTCTGATGATAGAAAGAAGGAGGATGACGAGAAAAAAAGGTCTTTTTCCTGTATCAAATGGCACAACGATTGAAGCTTTTCACATGATATGTATAAAAATAAAATAAAAACCTACTCTTTTATACTAAAGAGTAGGTTTTTATTAATTAGGCACGAGATACGTAAGAGCCTTCTTCTGTGTTAATGATTAAAACATCACCTTGGTTTACGAAGAATGGTACTTGTACGATTAGACCCGTTTCAAGAGTAGCAGGTTTTGTACCGCCTGAAGCTGTATCACCTTTGATCCCAGGTTCTGTCTCTGTAACTTCTAATTGAACAGTGTTTGGTAATTCAATACCTAACATTTCACCTTGGTAAGATTGAATATGAACTTCCATGTTTTCTTTTAGGAATTTTAATTCATATTCAATAGCAGCTGAAGATAGTTCAGTTTGCTCGTAAGATTCTAAGTCCATGAAAACATGCTCGTCACCTTGTGCATATAAGTATTGCATTTTACGGTTATCGATTTGTGCTTTTTCTACTTTTTCACCAGCGCGGAATGTTTTTTCATTTACAGAGCCATTACGTAGGTTACGTAATTTAGAACGCACGAATGCAGCACCTTTACCTGGTTTAACGTGTTGGAAATCTAACACGCGGTATAATTGGCCATCAACAATAATTGTTAGACCTGTACGGAAATCGTTTACTGAGATCATTTGTGTTCCTCCAAAGTTTATAAAATAATGAGTTCTTTTGACGAATGTGTTAGTAGTTCATTACCCGTTTCGGTGATTAAAATATCATCCTCGATACGAACACCACCAATTCCTGGTAAATAAACACCAGGCTCAATCGTCACGGCCATACCTGGCTCTAGCACTGTATCAGAACGCATCGATAAGCCAGGGCCTTCATGTACTTCAAGACCAATACCATGTCCTAAAGAATGACCAAATGCTTCGCCGTATCCTTGTTCTTTTAAGTAATCACGTGCAATCGCGTCCGCTTGAATGCCTGTTAATCCAGGACCCACTTTTTCAAGTGCTAACAGTTGAGAAGCAAGGACTGCATTGTACATATTTACTAATTTTTCGGATGGTTCTCCAACAGCCACAGTACGTGTAATATCCGAAATATAGCCATTGTATAGCGCACCAAAGTCTAATGTAACAAAGTCGCCTTTTTCAATTACTTTATTCGTTGCTACGCCATGTGGTAGTGCTGAACGAAGACCAGACGCAACAATTGTGTCAAACGAAGACTGAGTTGCTCCTTGTTTACGCATGAAAAATTCTAATTCATTCGAAACCTCAAGCTCTGTTTTACCAGGCTTGATGAAGCCTAAAATATGTGTAAATGCGTGATCAGCAATTTCACACGCAGCCTTAATAATATTAATCTCTTGTTCCGTCTTAATCAAGCGAATTTTTTCAATAAGTCCAGAAATCGGCACTAAATCAGCTTGAATCTTCGATTTATACAGTTCATATGTGCCATAACTGACAGTATCTCTCTCAAAGCCTAATAATTTGATGCCCATGTTACTCACTTGAGTAGCAATCTCTTCAATAATTGTTGCTTCATGCTTTACAATTCGGAAGTCCTGAATTTGTGCAGCAGCCTGCTCAGTATAACGGAAGTCTGTAATAAACACAGCATCGTTTTGAGACACAATTGCTACGCCCGCTGTCCCTGTAAAACCAGTCATATAGCGGCGGTTGTACTCATTTGTAACTAAAATACCATCGATGTTTTGTTCTTGCAGTGCTTTACGTAGCTTTTGTAATTTCAACATAATCAATTCTCCCTCTCGATAAATGTACGTAGTGCCAGTTCATAGCCTTTCGTACCTAGTCCACAAATTTGACCAAGGCAGGCCGGAGCAAGATAAGAATGATGACGGAAAGCCTCACGTTTGTGGATATTGGAAATATGTACTTCGATAACCGGCACAGAAATCCCTGCAATCGCATCATGTAACGCGATGCTTGTATGGGTATATGCACCGGGATTAAAGATAATACCATCATATTTTTCGTCCTCTGCTTCATGCACCCAATCAACTAGTACCCCTTCATGATTGGATTGACGAAATTCAACTGTAGCCCCTAAAGAAGCCGCAAGATTTTGAACATTCTTTCTAACATCATCTAATGTTTCATGTCCATAAATATGTGGCTCTCGTTTACCCAGTCGATTTAAGTTAGGTCCATTCAAACATAATAACTTCACGCTTCTATTCGCCTCTTTCTATGTACTTGCCATTTATTTTATCATACACGGTGCATTCAGCAACTAATTTCCATTAGAAGCTCCATCCACTTTGACGTAGTGTAATCATGTCAGCTGAAATCACTGAAAAAACTTTTGAAAGTCTGGAGCATCTTTTCGCAAAAACATCATCAAATGGTGCAAAAAAATACCCCCTTTTAATACCAAGGGGATATTGTGAGCTACGTCCTTTCTCTATGTGCATTCATCTCCTTCTGATGGAAATTTGCAGTTTCCAGCAAGAAACGTAATAGACAAACGACAATCACGATGAACGGTATCGAGAGTTTCTTAAAGGAAGTTAGTTGTAAAGGTAAATCTAATACAATCCACTCTAAGGTGATGGTCACCAAAAGGCCTAATAAAAGTGAAGAAAAGACAGCTGGAATGATATACACATAGCGCATTGTCATATATAAAAATAAACCGATAATAAATAGAAGTATGATAAAGAAGGTCCACTGAAATAATTTAGAGCTATCTTCGAACCAATTCCACTTCTTATAAAACCCAATCGGATGCCATTTGATGAGATGAAAATAATGTAATCCCTTTAAGCACAATGCTAAGACAAGCGCATTGACAAAAGCTGTAATCGCTGCTGTTTTCACAAGATAACCTCCATTTTTACACACTAATCTTTTCCTGAAATGTACGATTAGTGTAGCCATATAGAAAATTTACTATGCGTAACGGTAGAGGTTTTTCACTAAATTTAGTACAATGGTACAGTTGAAATATATATAGAGAGTGGTGTTAGCCTTGAGCAATTCACCTGTATACGGGGGACAAGCACAATTAGAGGGTGTGATGTTCGGAGGAAAGGAACATACCGTTACAGCCATTCGTCGTAACGATGATTCCATTGATTATTATCATTTTAAAAAAGTTCAAAAACCTATTTTACAAAAACTTAAAAAAATACCTTTTGTAAGAGGCGTAGTTGCGCTTATTGAATCTGCTGGCTTAGGTTCTCGTCATATGCAATTTGCCGGAGATCGTTTTGATGTGACTCCTGGCGAAGAAGAAGATCATAAAGAAGAAGGCTCTAAACTTCAAATGATACTTGGAGTTGCTTTAGTTGGTATTCTTTCTTTTTTATTTGGAAAATTTGCTTTCACATTAATTCCTGTTTTTATAGCCGATTTTTTCTCTAAATGGATTGAAGGAAAAACCGGACAAATTTTACTGGAAAGTGGCATTAAACTATTATTACTGCTAGCCTACTTATATTTTATCTCGTTAACGCCCCTCATTAAACGAGTATTTCAGTACCATGGTGCAGAGCACAAGGTCATTAATTGCTATGAAGCGGGGTTAGATATTACGGTAAAAAACGTCCAAGCTCAATCACGCCTACACTATCGTTGTGGTAGTAGCTTCATTCTATTCACAGTGTTCGTCGGCATGTTTTTATATTTCTTTGTGCCTACAGACCCACTGTGGCTTCGTATTTTAGATCGTATTCTATTAATTCCTGTTGTTCTTGGTATTTCCTTTGAAGTATTACAAGCAACCAACGCTTGCCGTAATATCCCAGTGTTACGCTTCCTTGGCTACCCTGGCTTATGGCTTCAATTATTGACAACACGCGAACCAAAAGACGATCAAGTAGAAGTAGCGATTGCATCCTTCAATATGCTACGCCAAGTAGAGCAACAACCCGAGATTGCTGCAACATTAAATCATGATTAATAGAAAAAGGCAGCCCCAATAAGTAGTTGGGGCTGCCTTTTTACGTTAAGCACGCATTTTACGTTTAAAAGCAATCATGGCGAAAATCGTGATCAATATCGTATAGCCAATCACAATAGATAGTGATTGAAGCATGTCAACATAGGCTCCTTGTAGAATAGCTTTTGCTGCATTGAGAGTATGAACAAAAGGTAAAAAGTGCGCAATTGATTGAAAAGTCCCACCAACCATATCTAGTTCGAACCAAGTTCCACTTAACCAAGTTGTAACATTTACAAATATTGCAAAAATCCCACCTACCTGCTTATCTGTAAATAATGTGCCAAACACTAGGCCAATACCAATATTTAGTAGAGCAATGATCAACGGTACAAGGAACACAAATAGGATAGACGAATTAAAAGAATCTTCTTTGATATCCGCAATGCACGAATTCTATTTTGCATAATACTTCCTTTTAAATGTAAGCTTACTTTATAATTTTTAATTTTCGTTTCAACTTATAGTGATTTTCCGCTAATAAAAAGAACAAGAAAAGCGTGTTTTGAATACATCAAAACACGCTTCTAGAAATTATTTACTTAAGATATTTACAATTTTCTGTTGAGCATCTATAGCTTCAGGTATCGGCATCACAACAAAAACATGATTCATCTTAGGATATACATAGGTAGTGATGGCGACACCTTGTTCTGTTAGTAGTTCATCAAATTGAATGGCGTCTGGATATAAACTTTCATGTGTGCCAATAAAATGAGTAATCTTGCCAATCCCTTGAAAATCACCGTAAATTGGACTAATTAATGGGTCCTTTAGATCTTTATCAGCTGCCCATATCTTTGTAATAACTTCCATTCCTTCACTAGCCAACATAGGATCGTTTTCTTCATATTCAGGTATAAGAGGGTTTTCTAAACTCATATCAACACATGCAGAAAATAAAATAATATCTTGCGGTTGAGGCAGCTTATCTCGTTTCAAAAGTTGAATGAGGCCAAGTGCTATATTTCCACCTGCCGAATCTCCCATAATCGTACATTGGTTGGTTCTTTCAACATTTTCTACTATTTCCATATATAAATTGAAAATTTTTGAGTAGGTATCTTGATAGTTAAAATGGGGTACTTTAGGGTAAATGGGCGCAATAACCTTGGCATTTAACGATTGTGCTATTCTATCCATGAACATCCAATGTAAGGATAAAGGTTGACTTGTCCAGGCGCCACCATGTATATAGAGAATAACTTTTTGCTCCAAGGACTTTTTGTCATTTAAAGTGAAAACCTGCATTCCCTCAAAACTTTGTTCCTTTACCTCACTTACAAAGGTTACATCATCCCCAATAACATAGGGCTGAATATTTTCTGTGCCCCTTTGCTTCGTAAACTGCTTTGCATTTTCAATACTAGAAAAACTCTTTTTATTACTCTGAGCAATTAACCATTTTTCAAATTGAACGCTTTCTTCGGAACGCTCTCCATTAAAAACTTCTACACTCATATTTTCTCCCCCTTTTTTCTACATCTTTGGTAAGTTTATATAGCTAAAGAGATGTCAAGTATTAGCCTTTATAACTTGTTTCCCCATCTATTATCCGCGGTGTTGTTCACCACTAAAAACCCTAAGCATTTCGATATTTTGCTAACATAATTTCATCGTAATATTTATCTAATTGTGGCAAACCTAGCTGTTCTGCCATCAAAAGTTCTGCCTGTCTATCATACTCAACTCTAATAAATTGAATGGCGTTGTTTGAATATGAGCCATCTAGAATCGCATAGGAAGCTGAAGTTAAGTCAAGTGAATTTCCGACACTCCCAACGTTACACAGAATCCCCATTTTATATGTATGTAAAAAAGTTGTATGTAAATCGCCGTAGAAAACAATATCAGGAAGTTTTTTAGAATGAATTGAATTAGTTTTTTCACTATTCTCAAACATTGATAAACGCTTTTCAATTGGATGGCTAGGCACAATGCGTTCAAACTCGCTTCTTGGGGAAGCGTGGAAAAACCTTATTAATTGTCCATTTAATTCAAGATCAATACTATATGGTAATGAAGCTAGATAGTGATAATCCTTTTCTGTTAATCTATCTTTAAACCACTGTAATAATTCAAGCTCAGTTGGAGATTGAATAAAAACATCCCAGTTGCCTCGAACTACTCGTTCGCAGTTCTTTTGGATAAGCTCGATACATTCAGAGCCTCGGGGTCCTTTGCCAATTAAATCGCCTAAACAAAAAATTCTTTCAATATTTCTTAATCGAATGTCTTCTAACACGGCTTCTAGTGCCGTTTTATTCCCGTGGATATCTGAAATTATTGCAATTTTTGTCACAAAGCTACCCCCTTATAAATCCCATCTATTCCAAAATAGTGGTTTCTTCTAATTTTATTCGATAAGATCTCTTTTAACCCTTTAAAACTAGGATTTCAGAAAAAATACATACATCATACCCAAAATTTAAGATTCTTTCACCCCATTTTATTTCAAGGGATACTGCATTAATTGTAAGAATAAAAGTAATTCGTTTCCGTGGGTTATATTGAAACTATCAATTTCTTTTAATGTAGGACACTAGAAAATTACTTGCATTGAACAATCTCCTTCGTTAGCTTAATATGAAACTGTTCCATAAGTTTTCATCAACCCTAAAAAAACCTTCGTGCGAACACGCTGCTAGTAAACATTGATCATCTTGGTAAAACATTAAATCCTCTGGTAATTTTGGATAAACCCAGTCAAAAAGGGAGTAGCTATGGTCCTTCAAAAATTGTGCGGTAATATCATTTAAAATAAAATAAAAAACATATGCTGTACCTTCGCCAAGCCATGTTGTCTCCCACTTGCGTTGTATTTTTCTTTCGATAAATTGATCGCCAATATCTGCGATTAATTCACCCACAATGGCTAGTCGTAATTCTTCATCAGCCATTAATTGTCTATTCTCAACAAAGGCGAAGCGGTTACATTGACTTGCTAGTAATTTGATAAGCTGTTGGTAGCGTTGCCCTTTTATATTTTCGGTAATAATCAATTTTAATTCCTCCTCACACCTGCACTATGAGTAACTTTATAATCCTTTATTAACACGAATAAACTCTTTCCTAAATTAAATTTTGCAAAGGAATTACTGTATTTCTATATTGAATGCATCCATTGGAAATCATGATTTTTCTTATGGGAAGATTGTCAACTTATGCCTTCCCTAAATAAGATTCAATCTACTTCAATCTTATAGTGATATTAACATAAATATCCATCAAAAAAAATCTCCCCTCTAAAAATCTACAGAGGGGAGATGATTTTTTAGACGTTACAATTGATGAATAGAATTTGAGTAATCATAATGAAGTAATTTTAGTTGCAAGATTATTTAATCGCCTCAGCAAGCTCCAAAATAATTCCTTCTGGTCCACGAACGTAACAT
>NZ_DAMDAY010000061.1:0-24371 GCF_032093475.1 Lysinibacillus sp.
ATGAAATATATGTAATAACTTTTTGCTCTCAAAACCACACCAAACTCTGCCCTCTAATCACAAAGTGTTTTGGCTGTTTGATGCAGTTTTCAAAGCAAAAGAAAAAGCCACGCTCATACTCGTGACTCATATTTCCTATTTCGATAACTTATAAATAATATATTGATTAAATGATACGCCCTCCTTATTTGCTTCTTGAATTAGTTGTTTACGCAATGAATCAGGAATAGACATGTTAAATATTCCAACGTTTCTCTTTTTTCCAGGCAGTATCCAACTTGTCTCTAAAAATTCTCTTTGTTTAACTAAATATTCTTTTCCTTTTGCGACTTGGTATAATTGCTCATAGTTTTCTTTAAAATTATATATGTATAAAAATTTTTCATACTCTGTAGTTGTATAGTACATTTTTAATTTTTCTGGTTTTCCCTGAAGTCCATTTACATTCTCTGCAAAAGGAATGGGGATATAAATTTCTACATCATTTTTCATATGATCTAAATACGCTTCGTAGAAATGTGGTTTGTAATGTTTTTTATCTAAATACAGTTTTATCTCACATTCTAAAATGACTTCAGGTGTCCCAATGAATTTAAGTTGAAAGAAACCTATTCTCCCTCCACTTAGTGTATTAGCCATTAATTTTAACTTCTCATAGTAATCAAATTCTATTATTTTTGAATCTTGATGAACATTTACCCCTTGTAACTTAACATTTGCTTGAAAATCATTGCACACAATATAAGGTCTAGCTTTCTTTTTATTTTCTAGTAGAACTTGTTTGGCCTGATAATCAATTTGTGTTTTTGCAACAATATAAGCTCCTATTACCCCTACAATTCCACCAAGCATCCCTAATGAACCACCTATTATGGTAGCTAAATTTTGACTATCACCTAGTATTGATTGGAATAATATAGCTAATATCGAAATAATAAAAGCTACAATAGAAATAGGTACTAGTATTGAAATTTTACCACTATCAATTTCATTTTCTCTTTCCATCTCCTCACCTCTTAATAAATATTAAGTTAAATTAAAGAAGTTATGTAATATAAATCTGATACAAAAAGCCTTACCGTGCTAGGATAAGGCTTGTCTACTGGGATAAAGTATTTAATGGTCACTCAATTTTGACATCGTGGCAGAGCGTACCCCGTTATTTCGTAATTGTGTTCTAGTTTTATAGTGCATTTCCGTGCACTTCGTTGATGTAGTAAGTTTGACTGAATTAAATGGAAAGTGGACGAAGTTCACATATAAACCACTCCTTTCAAAATTCGAAACTGTAAAAACAAAATTAATCTATAAATACAAAAAGCCACACCTTATTAGATGTGACTCGCAATAAAACCATTATGCTAATCTTAAAATGACAATAGATGCACTGATAACTTGTGTGCCCAAAGTAATGCTATTTAATAAAGTAACTGGGTTGACATTAATATTTCTTAATGTAAGAACATCTGATGCATTTAAAGTTGTTATTACTTGACCATTTTTCGTTGAGTTACCAGTAGAGTCTCCATAATTGGAACCAGCTATTTGGTTGTCGCCATTGAAAAGAGCAAATGCATTAGGGCCACCTCCAACATTCAACTCATAGGTAATAAGGTAAGTACCCGTTTGATTTATTATGATAGGTGCTGTTCCTGGTACATGTGTTACAAACCCTGCAGGTGTAATATTGCCATTTGTATTAAAAGTAACTTGGCCATTACTCGGGATAGTTAGTTGTAAAGTTGTATCATAAATATAAGCAGACCCTGGAAGCCCCATACCTACAGGTTGTTGTGGTACCTGTACTCCTTGATGGATATTTTTGTCATTACACCTTTCTTCGCAATCATCATGAATTCTGCTAATTCTTTTATTAGTTGGTTCCTTTTCACTTCTATTGAAACTGTCGAAACCCATTTTATCATCCTCCTTGTTTTATTACATTATTCAATGAAGGGACAAATGAAATAGACAATTTTACTAAACTTATATGTATTAATTAGCTTTTATTAACTAAATAAAAGACCACTATATTAAGTGATCTTTTTAACAAGGGAATGATTTATTTTTATACATATTATTCTTAACAAAACACGTAAGTTGGGGCATTGCCTTATCTCTTTAAAAATATGTGCCGGCCACGTATGTCTCGCTCCGAACAAGTTTATTCAGCGCAGGTCAGTCGTCGGTCTGTCTTTCCCTAATATTTAGGTTTTGGTAAATACCAGGGGAGGAAACCTTTACCGCGCCGTCCTCCCTCACAGTATACAATTAAATTGGTAAATCTATGAAACAACAGACATTTCGGACATTCTTTTGGCATTTCGCTGATAATCCTACGTACATGTCGTTCCGTAATCCCCTCTAGTTCAGCAATATGTTTCGTTTTCATACCTGATAACTTCCAGTGTAAAATAGTAATTTCTCGCTCTCTCTTAAGATGGCTAGAACTTTTATCAATGAATGCTATCTTATTTTGGTACTCTCTCACTAGTCGTTCTGGTAATATGCTTTTGTTTCTGAATGCCTGTTTAGGTGTTGGATCACTAATACCTCCACCTCTTGGCATGCCGATATTATCATAATCGGTAACCATAATATCGTTTGCATACGGATTCTCTGCCTCATATCCTAATGCTCTTTTTTGGTAACGGGCCTTTGTTGTTTAATGCTACTCACCGTTAAAATGAGATTTATCAATAAGCTTTTTGTCTACTGCTTGTTTGAGGCAATCCTCGAACTGCAGCTTTAAATGTTTCATTAGTAAATCGCATTATATCATCATCCTTTTCTGATTTTGCTTGGTGTGCCATGGCTCTTTGCGTTATTTCGTTTAGTAACGTTACCTTTCATATGGACATCCCATTTATCTTGGTTCTTCCACTTACGTATTTGCGAATCGAGTAATTCTAGTTGTTCTGCAATATCCTTTAGGAGCATTTGCCCTTTGCTTTCAAGCCACATTTGAAACGCTTTATAACATTTCGGATTTCTTGGTCTAGCCATATCTCATACACTCACTACCACCTCCATCATTTGTTTGTTATGTAATCACCCCATTATGCTAGTTGCTTAGAAATTAAAACAAATTTCTATACGACACATCGTTATGTCTAAAAAAATTTATCTTTTATTTTTCTCTAATAGCTGATTTATTTTGTTATCAGTATTTAGTAATACTTGTTTTATTTGTTTAATCTGATGTTCTTTTTGTAACATCTGCTCATACTTTTCCTGGAATAAAACTTTTATCTCAAGAAGATTTTGTATTTCTTTTTTTGTGAGTTTTTTATTTATATCAGTATTTCCCGACCATTCAAAAAGGATTTTGATTTCTTGGAGTGAAAATCCAGTTTGTTTAAGTTTAAGGATTGTTTCAACTATATCAATGTCTTTCTTATTATATTCACGCTGCTTATTTTTAATTTCTGGATGCAATAAATCCATTTTTTCGTAATACCGGATAGTATCTTTACTAAGGCCTGTACATACTGCAAATTCGGAAATTTTCATTATTATCACCTTCTAGATTATATATTTATAAACCATTAGGGCCATTATACAATGGAATATAAAACGAACGATATGATGGCTATACTTAATCCGTCCATTTGTTAATAGCCCTTCAGTAACTGCTAATATATGTAACAGAATAAATGCAAGTATCAACAGCATAAACATCCAGTTTTTGTTTGGTATAAATAATATTAAAAGAATACTAATTGATACGGTAATAAACAAAAACGTTTGTACTTGGAATCCGATTTCTTTCCATTTTTTTAGCCCTGCTATTCCTATTAAAACTGCGTATAAACCAATTAATATATTTGTGACAATTACCATTCCATCACTCCATTCTTTTTATTTCATTCATCTTAAAAGATGGAGTTGACTCCATGTCAATAGATAATAAACAATTTATTTTCACTCTCAAAAGTAAGTACCGTTTGCCCTAGCAGTCAAAGGGGGAGGAAACTGCTTGATACTCACTTTTCAGGGCAAAATAAAAACACCCAATTAGGGTGCGTTAATTTGACTTTCTTAAATTTTTCGATTAACCTTTTTTCGTGATTCTGTTCAATTGTTAGAGTAAGAGTATCTGCTAAATCAGCAAAGTTTGACTGAAATTATGGAAAGTGGGTGAAGTTCACAGGATAACCACTCCTTTATTTAAAGAAGATTTCAATTGAAACGAATACTGAAAATAAAAATACCCCAATATGGAACCAACCAGAAACTTTTCTCTCTCTTTGAAATTCTTTTATTCCAAGAACTAAAATCAATAATCCTAAGAAGAATAACACTAGGAAACTCAACTGATAATCACTTGTGATAATTGAGTAAGTTGAGAGTGATACTACTATGATTGAAAAAAGAATTTGTAATATTGTTAGCAAATTTATCATCACCTTTTAAATATTGTAGTTTGATTATACAATACAAAAGATAACATGGATATAATTACCATATATTTATAACCATCCATATTTGGTAAAAAAATGTGATTTTAAATTCAATTAGTTAGTGCTCGGAATTGTTCTTGAGTGGCCGAACTAATAGTTTAATCCCTTTTTACGCGTTCATCCACAAATTTGGTCCAAACCATGAATAAAGACGCTTTCCGTATTATTGAAAAGCGTCTGTTAGCCGAAAAATTATCTGCTTATAAACAGTGAATTTTCATACTTCATTTATTCATTGAGATAGCTGTATAGCTTACTAATTAGATCTTTGTCTACATCAACCTTATAGAGAGAACCTAGCATTTCATTCAAAGCTTCAACTATATTCAACGCGTTCTTATAAGCCAATTCTATCTCATTTTCTTTTAATTTTGAGGTTATAGATACATAATCTTTATACGACTCTGTACTTATATCTTCTTCTAAATTTTTTGTACTATTTAACCATCGTTCAACCGTATTTTCCTTTACCCTTATTAATTGTAGTATATACCTTTGCACAAGGGTTAAAGCCTCCAGAGAACGTGCTAACTCTCCTCTTCTCATAACATTTACACCCATCAACCAAGCATTCACGAAGTTATTAAAAGCGAAGTTAACATTCTCATCAGTCATTCGGTCTGGTCCAGCTCCACCTAAATCATCTAGTAAAGGCTTTAATTGCTCTGTAGAATCATAAATATACATAGACTCAGGATCGGGAAAAAGTCCTGTAGGCTTAAAACTTTTTATGATTTCTATTTTTGAGACAGGAAGAAAATGAAATTCTCCACGAATCATATTCGAAAAAATCACTACCTCTGTTCCAAACTCATTGTAAAAGATCAAGTGAATTGGATAAACTTCAGAAACCCAATGTCTAGAGCTAAATTTCTCCATCTTATCATCTTCAATGAATATATAAAACTCAACATCAGAATACTGATCTCCTTCACCTTTTGTAAAAGACCCATACATCATACATGCTGAAACAAACTCATCTGCAATACATTTATCTCTAACACTTTGAATAATTTTATTTTGAATTAACATATCTCCATCTCCTTATCTAATCATTTCTTTTTCAGATAAGGGATTTGTCTACTACTGGACAGCATGAGCAACACATGTATAATGCTCCTTCCATTTCTTAATCAGTATGAGTATAACATTATATATTATTAAGTTGTGAGTTCCAATTCAACCAGTTTTTCCGTACAATGAAATAGGAAACCGGATTTTTATTCAATAAAACTATTGATTATCTATTGCATTTGAAAGAAAGAAAAACGCCCGATTGTTGAAGATCTAATTAGTTCAAGAAGGACTGTTCTTTTGTAGATTTGTTAAATAAATCTATTCTTTCTTTCATACTTTCGTTCTTACTAATATCCCACCATTCAACGACCACATAAATCTCATCTATATCCTTAAGTGCAACAGATTCACCGTTTTTATTTAGGTATGGCCCTTTAATAGCACCAGTTGTATATTCTGCTATGTTCATCTCACCAGTAGCTGAATCAGAATGAACCACTGAATCATCACTATCTATAACCACATGCGTTTCAAAGTGGAAGGAATCTGTAATATACTCATTGACGTTTTTCATATTTAAAATCCCATGTCCTGCTTTAAAGTCTTCTGGTGTAATAACAATTTCATAACATAGATTCCAGCTTTCGCTTTCACCCATCAATAATAAATAATAATTATTACCACCTTTTTGAGCATTGCAGCCAGATAGTACAAAGAAAGGCAACATCAAATAAATCCAAGGTACTAAACCTTTTATATACTTCTTCATTAAATCCCCCTTTGAAACATTACTTTTATAAAATTTTAACATAAATATCCAATTCTCTGAAATTGAATGTAATTCAACAGGGTTCTTTAAATGAAGATAGACACATTCCTTACAAAAGAACTGTGCCCGATTGTTGAATATAGAAATGGTGAACAAGCTATAAAAATGGATATCTGTTATTTTACTAAAACCCACGTTAATTGAATAAGTTCTAACTTCCTTAACGTTCAAATTGAACTCTGGTCGTTGTTAGATAAAATATTTTAATTATATTGGTTATCCAATTAAAAGTTAAATTAATATATAACAAATTACGATTATACCTATTGAATTACCCAATTATCTCGTGTTAGTCTCATACGATCTACACTCTCTCCAAATACCTTTAAAGAAAAAGCATGGATAAACTAATAAATATAAATTAGGAATCCACCAAGAAATATCGAAATCTAAACGGATTGTCCAAAATGCTAAAGCTTGTAACCCTGAACAAAAAGTTAAAATTAATGATAAAAAAGCAAATTGTTTCCAAATATGTTTTTGTTTCGAGTACAAGTACAAGCTTAAAAATCCAGTCAACGAGATTAACAAATCTAAAGGTAGAAAAGACCAGTTCCATGCAACCAAAATAGGATTTTGATAATCTTTAAACAAATATTCTTGTGGAATCATATGAAAAATTGTTATGAACCAATATATAATAAACCCAATATCAGTAATAAGGAAAAAATATTTTAAACGTTTCAATTTACACGTTCCTCCACCATCTCTTTGTTTTTCTCTTCATGTGCCGAACTATTAAAATTTAAGATAACGACTCCAATTAAAATAAAAAGAATCGCTAGTATCTTAATTACATTGATACTTTCTCCAAAATAAAAGAAACCAATTATTGTAATCGTAACAATTCCCATACCTGACCAAACCGCATAGGCAACGGACATCTCCATCCCCTTTAATGCAAATGACAAAAATGAAAAACATACGATATAAAACACAAAAATAAGAATACTTGGGACGAATTTCGTCAGTCCATCAGATAGCTTCATCGCAGTTGTACCGGCTACTTCAAATAAAATCGCTAAGCCTAAATAAATCCACTGCATTATTCTCCCTCCTTCTATTTGGAAATAGCAATTCCATACAGCAACATGTCCATAATAGATTCGAGCATACTCTTCAATGTATAATTACTCTTTTCAATAAACAAAGGATCATATATGCGATTGAGTGAACCTAAATATACTTCAATAAAAAACGGAATATTAATTTGTCTAATATTCCCTTCTCTCATTCCCTCTTCTATTAATCGGATTACAGTAGACCAACCTTCACGTAAAAACTGATCTAATTTCAACCATTGATTATAATGGTGTTTTTTTAGTTCTACTAATAAATGTGCATCTATGAATATAAATTGTTGTGGAATACAAATTAAGATGCGTCTTATTTTTTCAACTGTTTGTAACGTATCATCTTCAGCAATATGTTTTTCCTTTTCTTGAATACTTTCTATTACATTACGAATAACTTCATCTACTATCTCATCCTTTGAAGAGAAGTACTCATAGATTGTCCTCTTACTCACAGCTAATTGTTTTGCTAAGTCACTAATTGTAAATGTAAACCCCTTCGTTTGAATTTGGTGAATTGTTTCTGTTAAGATTCTCTGTTTCATAATCCGCCCCCTAAACTTTTGGTACTGATTCGGTTTTTATAGTACCATCATCATTTTACAATTTTAATATCATCTATACAACTAGCATTTTACTAAACCTTTTATCTAACGAATAAAATACTAAAAAAAGACACCCAATTTCTACATGAGTATCTTAATCAAATTTTAAGTTTAACTCCAAAGACTCCAAAATGAACTTCTCATTCAGGAATCGCCCTATTCTGGCATAATAGCTAATGGGATACTAACTATTCATAAGCTTTTGTATGCAACTTGAGCGATTTGTTGTTCACCATTCTTCTCAAAAAATTTATAAGTTTCCATCCCGATTTTTTCCGCAACTTTTTGTGATGGAATATTTTTTAAGGTCGTATATGAAAATATTTCAGAATAGCCAAGAACATTAAATGCATATTCCTTACAAGCAGACGCTGCTTCTGTGGCATATCCCTTATTCCAATACTCTTTAATAATGTGAAACCCAATTTCAGGTAACCTTACACCATCGATGTTCTGCATTGTTATTCCACAATCACCGATAAATGTATCCCCTTCTTTTAAAACAATTGCCCATAGACCGTGCTTATATTGCTTATAATTTTTCTCATTCCATTTGATCCAATTTTTAACCTCTTCTTGGGTAAATGGATGAGGGTAATATTGCATAGACTCTGGGTCAGAAAGCACTTTTGATAATTCGTTACAATCGTCCATTTTTAACTCTCTAAGGTATAATCGTTCCGTCTCGATTATCTTCATAATATCCATCCTTTGCAGTTAATTTTTTTGCCACAAAATGGCCCTTTGCATGAAGAAAGATGCTTTCTTATTTCAGAAAAGCGCCCGATTGTGAAAGATCATTAGCATATTTTCTTCTTAACCTAAATCATCCGTTAGTTCAATAGTAATACATTATTTAAGCAACGGGTGAAGACCTATTAGCAAGGGTGCATACACGATTAATGGAATAAGCAAAATCACTGCACCAATTTTTTTAATTCCCTTTTGTAATAGTAAAAGAGAAGTAATGAAAAATAATGGGTAAATAATAAAAGCTATTATTAATATACCATCAACTAATCGATATAGTTTTCCTGAAAATGCTCCTATGAATGGGATTGAGATCCATTCTAGTACGCTAAACGCAATAACCAATATCCATAACCATTTAAGTGTCATCACTAATCACCTCTAAATCCCTATTGTTCAAATAAAAACCCTTATTCCATTTTACTCGTTCAGAGAATTTTTTTAACTCCAATATCATGTCCCATTGAAGCATTAACATTAAACATGACTATAGGATTCATATGGTCCTTTGTATTTATTAATATATAAAAAACCGATTTTCCTTGTCTCAAGGGGAATCGGTTCTTTTAAGTCAGTCATCTAATGAACATTGAACTTCATTATAATTTGTAAGTTTGGATAGTAGTTCAATAAGTTGTTGTCGCTGCTCTTGAGTCAGATTCTTTAATAAAATATCTGCTGCCTCTTCTTCAAGCAATCGTACTTTTTTAATTTGCATTTGTGCATTGTCAGTTAATTGTATCAAAGTAGCTCGTCGGTCTATTGGATCAGGCATCCGAACAAGAAGTCCATCCTGTTCCAATGCATCTACAAAGTCAGTAACCGTTCGGGCCTTTACCCCTAATTTGGCTGCTAACTCGCTCATTCGTATTTTCTCTACTTCAGAAACAGCAAGTAAAACACGAAGTCTGGGTCCTGAAATTTGAAACGGCATGTCAAGATTTGATAGATGTGCTTCAAATTCTCTCTGGATATAATGAGAAGTCTTAATTAACGCATGAATACCCTCTACTGCAGATGTTTTTGAAGAATGTTGATTTGTCATAAAAATTCCTCCTTGACAGTTTTAAATTAATCGCATAAACTCATTTTGAGTAAACTTATATTGAGTAAGCTCACTAAATCAATACCCTATAATATCATTGTACCATAGAAGGGTATTGTGAAAAAAAAACAATATATTGGAGGGATTATCTTGTTAATTATATCTATTATTCTTCAAAGCCTGCTAGCCTTAGTGTTCTTGTTGACTGGGTTTATGAAGGTATCTGGTAATAAACAGCAAGTAGAAACATTCGAGCACCTTAACCTACCTCAATGGTTCCGAGTGATTACTGGATTGGTACAACTAATTGGGGCCGCTGGTTTAATTATCGGTTTTTGGAATCCTGGAGTAACAGCATTAGCTGGCTTATGGCTTGCGATTACGATGCTTGGTGGAGTGATGACGCATATTAGGGCAAAGGATTCTATCACTCAGGCAATTCCAGCATTCATACTGGCGATACTGGCAACTATCATTACTATTTTTAACTTATCTGACATGCTGAACCTGTTTTCTTAAATTGTTCGATACTTAATAATACACCTATGATATCAAGATATTAACAGTATATCTACACTCTAAAAGGAGATTTATATCGTATGACAGTAAAAACAGAAAATAACAATGAAGTATTCTCTATTAGAACCATCATAGGCCCCTTATTAGCTGTCATTGTTGGTATGATGATGGTAATTCTTGATAGTACGGCGATGAATGTTGCCTTGCCTGGCATAGTGACAGATTTTAAATCTGATGTTTCGACCATGCAATGGTCCTTAACAGGTTATACGCTCGCTTTATCAGCTGTCATTCCTTTAGCTGGTTGGATGACGGACCGATTTGGAGCAAAAAAGATATTTTTAATTACAATTACCTTTTTTACAATTGGATCCGTTCTCTGCTCTGTTGCACAAACTCCTGAACAGCTTATCCTCTATCGAGTTATTCAAGGACTTGGGGGAGGAATGGTAGCACCAATAGGAATGACCATTATTTTCCAACTCGCTCCTTCGGATAAAATTGGGTCTGTAATGGGGGCACTTGGGGTTCCGATGCTTTTAGCACCTGCTTTAGGACCTGTTCTAGCAGGATATCTAGTTGAATACGTTACTTGGCATTGGATTTTCCTTATTAATTTACCAATCGGGATTATTGCAATTTTGGTTGGATTGAAATTTTTACCGAATGTTGAACGAAAGACCGCTGCATCCCTTGATTATTTAGGGATTCTATTAGCGCCTATCGCATTCGCAATGCTAGCCTATGGAGTGAGTGAAGGTGGCAAAAGCTGGACTTCAATAGAAACTCTTACTGGATTAATTGTAGGTGGAGTTGCTCTCATTCTATTCATAATTGTTGAACTTCGTCAAAAGCAGCCTTTACTAGAGCTGAGAGTTTTTGGATCATCTGACTTTAGAAAAGGAATTGTGATTTCATGGATTTCTCAAATCGCATTATTTGGGGTTATGGTTATTGTCCCGTTATTTTTACAAACAGTAAGAGGTTACGGTGCATTAGCTACTGGTTTAATTCTTCTCCCACAAGCTCTTTCATCGGGTGTTATGATGCCAATTGGAGGGCGTTTATATGATAAAATAGGTGCTCGTCCTTTAGCTATAACTGGCTTGTCTATTATTACCGCAGCGCTAGTTATGCTTTCCCGAATTTCTATGGACACAACTACAGGATTTATCATTACATGTTTAGTGATGATTGGAGCAGGTATGGGACTATCCATGATGGCAATTAATACCCATGTTCTTCAATCTGCTCCCAAACATCTTGTAAGTCGCGTCACACCATTAACAACAGCGGCCCAACAAGTAATGGTTTCATTTGCAGTAGCAGGTATGACTGGGTTTCTAACGTCAAAAATTACTACTCATATGAAAACAATAGCTGACCCAATGGAAGCTACCTTTTCTGCCTATGGTGACACATTCCTTCTAGCTGCTGGGATTGCATTAGCAGGTGTGCTTTTAGGAACAATCCTTGGTAGACCAAAACAACAGTCGGAACATGCTGAAGATGATGAAACAAAAGAAGCTAATGCAAAAATGAGAGTAGGACATTAGATAAGACAATAAACTATATTTTACCCCCATCCAAAACAGGATGTGGGGTATGCGCTTTGGAAATATTTACGTTTTATCAACGTCATCAACTGCTCTAACAGATGAATTGATCTTCTGCTCCGTTAGTCATCCCTGTAAAATTTGACCACTATCTGTATTTAGTAATCATGCCAATCCATTTTATAAAATCTTGTGTGTCCCCCTTGAAATTGATGCTCATTTTACCAAACAGTTAGAGAAACATCATTGATACATTGTTTAAATTTTTTGTTTGGTTATCCACCATTCGGTCTCCGAACAGATTCTCTAAAATTTTGAAGTATGTAATCAATAATTTTTTTCATGATAAAAGCAGGATCTATACAAACTTGATATTAACACTTACATCGATATCCAATAATTAGGTAAATCATGTAGGGAGTAGAAACGCGGAGTTGTAGTGAATTCGCGTTTCTTTGTAGTTCCCTTTTATCTTTTCTGGTTAATGTAATCTTTTTGAGCTCCTTCATAGCTTCCGATAACATTTTGATAGCCAGGTAATTGGCTTGCAAGTAAAGCACCAAAACCTTCGATGTCGTTTCGCCAATCTCTTTGCAATTCACTGGCAATACTAAACCAGTTCATCAGTTGTACGCCACTATGGGCCATACGCATTAATGCCGCATCTGCAACTTGTTTACTGAAAGTTCCTGACGCATCCGTTACGACAAATACTTCATAGCCTGCGTTAAGCGCTGATAATGCAGGAAAAGCAACACAAACATCTGTTACAACACCCGCAATAATCAATTGCTTTTTCCCAGTCATTTTAACTGCATTGACAAAATCCTCATTATCCCAGGCGTTGATCTGTCCAGGGCGTGGAATCTTAGGCACATCTGGAAACAACTCAACAAGCCCTTGCATCAGTGGTCCATTTGGTCCGTTTTCAAAACTTGTGGTCAAGATGACAGGTAAATTAAAAAACTTCGCGGTATGTGCAAGTGCGAGGACGTTGTTTTTAAATTCATCTACCCCATAGTCACGTACTAAACCAGAAATTAATCCTGTCTGATGATCGACTAAAAGTAAGGCTGCATTATCTTTTGATAAACGTGTATACAAGTCAGCCATTCTGTTGCTTTCCTCCTTTATTTTAACTTGCAAAAGGCTAGTAGAACCCTGATTTGCAGACTTAATATGGTCAATTGTATAGACACGTATTCATATATTTCTCAACTATTAGTATGTATATTTTATTGGAGACGTAAGCAATTTACTTTAGAAATGATGTTGCTTTCTTCTGAAAACAATAAAATAAGGCATAGGAAGGGATTCCGTTGCCTTATTTTTTATTTGCTATGTTTTTTAATTAAATCTACGAATGCATCAATGAAGGTTTGTAAAAATTTAACCGTTCTTTCATCTTTCACATTACCGTTTTCATCTAGTAAATCAGCCACATTTCCAATATAAGCTTCAGGTTGTTGTAGTATTGGCATATTTAAGAATACTAAAGGTTGACGTAAATGATGATTAGCACCAAATCCACTCAATCTACCAGGTGATTGGCTGATAATTGCTGCTGGTTTGCCATCCCATACATTTGCTCCATAAGGACGAGAACCCACATCCAATGCATTCTTTATTACTGCAGGTATAGAACGGTTATATTCAGGAGTTACGAATAAAACAGCCCCAATTTCCTTCATCTTGTTACGGAAAGCCGTATATTCTGAAGGTGCATTGTCTTCATCATCAAAATCCTGATTATAAAAAGGTAAATTTCCTATTTCGACAAATTCTGTTTTATATCCTTCAGGGAATAAAGATGCAACATGTATTGCAAGTTTTTTTGAAAAAGATTCTTTCCGAAGACTACCAACCAAAATACCAACTTTTATCATTAAAGTTCTACCTCCCTATTTATGTTTTTTGCGGGCCATGGACATAGATATTTTCTTTGTCTCTCCAAGTTAGTTTTCCAGAAAACTAAAATCAAAAGTAATAGTGATTCCTCTCCGTTCTTTCATTTCTAAAAACATTGTATCTACTTGTCGCCATGCGGTTTATGCAATGGTCATTACACTTCCGTATTTTTATTATGGAACGGAACAAAATTATTTAAACCACTTATATAAATACCATAAAAAAAGAAGTACATGTTGTCTCCTCTACCCTTTCCCTCTAAAATAAAACAAAAACCGTCATATTAAACTTTGCGAATCCAATTCAAGCCTTTAAGGAATATCTACAGCTCACTAACATCGCCTAGAACCTTCTATTAATCAATAATTTCTTTTGTTTACTTCAGTAGGTATGATTGATTGTTAGTATTCATGGTCGTGACATCTAAATAACTAATTTTATTCAAAAATATGCCCTTTCCATGAGTAAAGACGCTTTCCTTAATTTCAGAAAAGCGCCTGATTGTTGAATAAAATGATATTGTTCCTTAACCATTTTAATACCTATAATCTCCATACATTATTTATTAGATATCCATTCATATAGAATATCTGGTAAATTTTCTTCATTTTCGTGCCCTCTAGAAATGATTTTAAATCCGTTCTTTTCATAAAATCGTCGAGCGTTTTCATTTACTTCAAATGTATATAATGATAATCTCCCACTTGATTGTTCTTTTGCTTTATCTAGTAATGTTTGACCTATACCGAATCCTTGATAATCAATATGAATATAAAGTTGGCTTATTTCCCTTTCATTATAGGCAATCATACCAACTACATTGTCATCAATTAACGCTACATCTATTTGATACTGCTCAGGTAATATATGATTTAAAAAGTATATATGATTTTCAAAGCTATGGGCTTCTTTCTGACCAATAGCCCTTTCCTTACTTTCTCGCCACATTCTCACTGTCTGTTCAGCATATTTTGGATTATACTGAGTTATTAATAATTTGTGCGGGTTCACCACATTACCTCCTTAAGGGTTTTCACTATTGCGCCCGTTTCTGGAATAAGTATATATGATCACGGACATCACAATAGGTTTTTCTAAATTTGCTTTAGGCCAAGCTAAATATGAACCTCCGAAAAGAAGCCCTTTTGTTTATCAACTATAATTGATTTTTTATTGCTTCATTAACTGCCCAGCTTTGATGTTCATGGAATAATTTTCCCATTGCATCGATGGGTTCTATCCATTTAAGGAAATGTTCTTCTTCCGTTGCTTTATTTATTTGCATCCCTATATCGCATAAATAAAAATAACCTTCGCTAAGATAATACCTATTTTCATTTGTGGAATAAAAATATCTTCTGGCACACCCTACATAATTACCCATTTCAATAGCCATCCCCATTTCTTCAAGGGCTTCTCTTTTTAAACATTCTTCATGAGTCTCATTATTTTCAATTCCGCCGCCTGGAAGAAAATACTTTCCATCAATTGTTTGAATAATCGCTAAATTTTCTTTATGACTATCGAACATTAAACAATAAACAGCTGGTCTCCTTATGTATGCTATATCTTCTTTCTTTTCACCGAATGTGATAATATCCATAATTTAATCTCCCCCTGCCATTATTCAATTTTAACATAAATACCCAATAGGCATGTATTAGTTATCTAATCATTAATGGCCCGATTGCGGTACAGCAACTCCCTACAGCCACTAAATAATTTCCCTATACTATAAATGAGAAAAGACCAGGTACTCACTTTTAGATGAGCGCCTGGTTATTTATCCCTTCTGGAACTTTTTCAAAATCAAAACATTTACACAATATGATCTTTAAAGAAACTATTTGGATCCAGTCTTACTTTTTCCTGATTATAGTATCCCCAAGTGCAATTCCAACAAAAACAACCAAAACTGTTAGAATTAATAGGGCTCTAAAAATAATATATGCAATTTGATCGAACATCGTCTCACCTTCTTTTCTTCATTTTTCCTACAATTATATTTTGAAATTATCCAACTTCTAATGAAGATTTAATCAATAAATGCCCAAAATCATTTGTGCTTTTTAGAACATAGTTTACGTCTTTAAAAAGGATATATGCAACCTCACTTTTAATATTTATGGACCTTCAAAATATGATACGAATAAGGAGTAAAGACTTTAATTGTAGGATTGGTATTTAATAAAAAAATTAGGCTTCCTTGATATATCTATGATTGTTATGTACCCACTTTGTTTGATCTTAATCATATTAAATGTCGTAGTGTAGGTTGTGCGGCTCAATTTGAATTGAAATTGTGCCTAATCAAACAGGAGGGTTATATAGCGTTTACGGGCGAACAGCTTCAGGTGTAATCATTGATGCCTAACAATTTGTAAACTCAGAGTTAACACCGATTCTTTAATTATCTAAACAGATTTTAACTGTTAAAATCAATGAAGGCTTATATTCAGTTTTAAGGCTATGAGATAATGACATAACTAGCTTCAAACAATAGGAAAGTGAAAATGAGAGTACTCCATTCAGCATTTAAAAATAATAGACAAAGTCGAAAAAATCGACTTTGTCTATAGTCTGAAGAATCCCCACAATGAATATACATTTTTAATTTAATTCTAAATCTTTGTTAACTGAACGTTCTTGTTATTAAACTTAGGCCTCTTCCATTAGTGAAAAAGCATTCCTTCACCAACAAAAAATGAACCTTATTTTAATAATTATTTTTCTTTTACATAAAAGAAACCGGTTCAATTCTCTTGGATGTTCGACTTCCATAATAAGTCGGTTGGTTAGGGGTTAGGACAATCTCCAATAACAATCATACCTTTACATTTACTTATTGAAATCCACCGGCTTCAAATGCCTATCATTTATATGTTGATTTACCAGTGTTTCAAAACGTGGACATCTTTTCTAATTGCCGCAATCGTAAATGCATTTGTATTCTCATTTATTTTGGAACCATTATTTTTGTGGTTACATATATATGAACCCTATCATTGGAAATACACTTATTCTTTCATTGCCCCCTTCCTAACGTTTCAAAAAGCACAGTATAGAGCGGTTTCAGGAATGTTGACTAAGAAAAATCACCCCTAATATGAAAGCAGTGCATTTCCGACATTTTTAAATTAAATGGAAAGTCGACTAAATTAGAAATATTAACCACCAACTTATGTAGATCATTGCGAAGCTGTGAATTGATACATTGATATATATACCGCAAATAAAAATAGCCAGATTAGTAACCAACCGTAAACTTTTCTCTCGCTATGAAATGCTTCAATTCCTTTAGTTAACATGAATAAACCTGAAAAGAATACCATTAAAAAAATTAGATTATAATTATGTGTTATAAGTAGGTAAGACGAAAGTAAGACTGTTATGATGGCACAAACAATTTGTAAAACTTTCAGCATACTATTCACCCTTCTTCAAATATCATACAACAAAAAAGACAACTAGGAAATAATTGTAAATACTTAATTCTATGTTTCGGCGGTGTATGTCCTGCCACGAACACGGTTATGCAAAATGTGGTATATTTTAACATGCAAGAAATTCTAGGAATCTAGGTTAGATTCACTCTTTGCTTTAAATAATTTAATCATGAGGTATAAAAAATGGAAATAAATACGTTAGAAAAACTAAATGGAAGGCGTGATGTTTTTGAATTTATGCGAGGTGATTTTAAAAACGAACATTGGCATAAATCTTCTATCTTTTTAACAACAGAAGCCTTTGATGTTTTGCATTTATACATAGAAGAAGTTTTACCGGATTTTAATTACTTTGGTCCAAACAAAGTTAATCGAGAACAATGGAATCAAATCGCTTTCAATGCAATTTCATTAAATAATTCAGTGGATATCGCTTTTCTCCGTTTTTTTAATAGCCTAGATTATTGGGTAAAAGAAAATTTCGAGGAACACATTTGTTTCTCAATTTGTGGTCCATAACAATTTCCTTCTACTTTTGAATATTATCACAAAATATTCCAGCGCCTTATCATTTGTCGTAGATACTTCTTAATTATCTTGTCTAATCACTTAGACTTGTCGATAAACGCTTTTCTAATGATTCAATTGCAAGTTTAAGTGCAGTTAAACGTCGGTCATTTAATGTTTTTTGAGAACTACCTTCTTTTGCTTTTGCGATCTGCTTTTCGATAGATGGCATGATATCTTCTAGAATTTTCTTAGAAATCAATATGGCTTCTTCATCATAAGAAAAGTTTTCCCCATTCCAAATATTTTTGAGGCTTTCTAAACCCATTTTCACAGCGTTTAGCCTCTTTTTAACAAGAGTGGTGTTAACCCCTTTTTCTGTCATACGTTGATAAGCAGTTGCAAGTTTATTACACGTCGACTCCAGAGATTTAATAGATTGATTTTGGATTTCTTGGCTGATAGCCTTCATATTGGAACCTCGCTTTCCTTTGACAAATTTACTGTATAATGCGTTATTACAAACGAATAGTTGATTATATCAAGAATGAAGACAGGCTTCAAATGTCCCTTATTCAAAAAACAGGCCTCATTCGAGAACCTGTTGGTTGTTCCTTATATAATTAATCAATAATTTTTCCACCTGTGTTTTCAACGCCTGATTTGCATAACGGAGGACGACATCATTACCCGTAGTTGCAACTTGCACATCACTAAAATATTCATCCACACGATGCCAGCCAACCACTCGTATACGCTGCTGTGCAAGCTGTCTTTTGAGGTCAAAATACTCTTGGCGTAAATCCTTTAATAACGCATCCATCAATGGAAGAAAGACAACTTTCATTTTAAACTGTTCTGCTTTTTGATAATCAATCTGCAATGATTTTACCGCTAGTTCTATTAATAAGTACTTGTGTAACAGCTGGCGTTGTTCAGGTTTAATCATAATAATCAGCTTCTAGTTGAGCTGACTTTATACTTTGAATGGGGATTGTTTTCGTTTTAAGTAATGTTTCGAGTATGAGTTCTGTAGTAGTAATCGCTTTAATAATTCCTGTCCATTGTGTTGTTTTACCTGCCGTCCACACGTCTAGCTTGACATCTAGCTGCTGACGATAAGCGTGATCCATTGTTTGTTGTAATTCTTCTAGTTCCCATTCAGCTAATTCTCTCGGCTTATCAGTAACATCTTGTTTGTATTCTTTGAGAAAATCTAAATGCTCTGGCATCATCATGGCTGCCCATTTTATCGTTCCTCTGTCCTTTATCATTCAATCACTCCTATGCTAAATGTCCACCAACTAAGCGATCACGGCTGATAGCAGTACCAGCGCTTGTAAATGATACCGCTCGTAATAATGCTGTCGCCCCAAATTTATTACGTATTGCATCCATTGTTGGTCCAATCAATTGCCGCTGTGGTTTTCGCTCGTCAAATAAATCTAATTGGATACTATGCTCTCGCTCTAAGTTGGATATCCGGACAGAAAGCTGTCGAGCTGGCTCCCCTGCAAAATGCTCATCGAGTAATTCAATACAGACTTTATACATTTCAAGTGTTTCATTTGTTGGAACAGCAATCGTTCTTGAACGGTGGAATCCCTTCGTCATCGCATTACGACTGTACGATAAACCTAAGCTGATGGTGCGGCCAACAAAACCGGCATCTCTTGCACGTTTCATAACATCCTCGCACATTTCTAAGAGAACGACTGATATTTCTTTTCGTGTGTGATAATCTCTCATCAACATTTGTCCCGTACCGAAGCTTAAAGCTCCGTTTGTAATTAATGGCTCACCCAGTTTAGATAAATCAATTCCCCAGGCGTGATGATATAATTGGTTGCCCATAATGCCAAAGCGTTTTTCTAATTCATCTAAATCAGCATTAGCTAATCCACCTACTGTTTGAATGCCCATCTTATTTAGGTTGGCTTCCATTTGCTTACCTATGCCCCACATTTCTGATAAAGGTCGTACAGGCCATAATTTTGTTGGCACATCATCATAAGTCCACTTAGCAAAGCCTGTTTTCTTTGCCTCGATGTCCAAAGCCAATTTAGCCATCAGCATATTGGGCCCCATCCCTATAGCGCTTGGCACATTAAATTGATCAAGAATTGCTCTTTGAATTTCTTTCGCTGTTTCTTCAGGAGATCCCCATAATTTTTCTGTGCCAGTTAAGTCCACAAAGCTTTCGTCCACACTATAAACATGTATGGCGTCCACTGGTACATAGTTAGCGATTAGCTTTGTAATAGTCATCGACATCTGGATGAAAAAACTCATTTTTGGTTCAAACAATTTTATATCTGGATGTTGAGGGATTTCATAACGTCTATTACCTGTCTTAATTTTAAATCGCTCTTTCATTGCTGGGGATGCTGCTAACACAACACTGCCTGGTTGATTAAAATTACCCACGACTGCAATTGGGTCATTTAAAATATCTAACCCTTCTAACATGGCAATACAGCTTGCATAAAAACTCTTCATATCGATGCATATAATAGGTCGATTCGGCATACCCTCATAGTTCATACAACCTCACGCCCCTTACTTACTATAGGAATAACTGCTAGAACATTGCTGATTAAAAAAGTACGCTTTGCCTGCCTTGTAAAACAAAATGCTTGGAATGAATCGCCAACGATTTTAATAACCTTTACTCGCCTTTTTGTTACAGACCCATTTTTAGATACATACATCATGTTTACCAATTGATTACGTTGCATAGCCTTAATCAGTTGTTCCCTCATCAAAGTTTCCTCCTAATACGCGAAATGTTCCTATTTGTTATTTTATACAGGAACACTTGTTTGTATACATAATAGAACAAATGTTTGTATTTTGACAAGATAAAAATTATGGAAATAAAAAAGGCTACCTTAATTTGATAGCCATTCACATTCTTCATTGAAATTAATACATGTATTCTTTTCATCCTGTGGGTAATCAATCATTTGATGACATTGTCTGATTACGTTTGATTAAAAAACATAATGGCGCTACTATTTCCATACTCTAGCACCTTTAACAACATTTCTACATACAATTTGAAATAACTTAAATGAAAAAAGTCTAGGCTCAAATTGAATACCTAGACTTTTTTGGAAACAAGATGGAATCTTTTACGAATAGATGATCATATAAATTCTAAACAAAACTTTATTAAATAATAATATGAATAAACTAGGGGTAAAGAAACCCTTCATCCGTTTAAACTGCGCAGAGCGATTTTTTATTTATATTAGTAGCCGTATGGACGGTAGTATGGTTGGCGATAGTATGGTGGATAGAACGGAAAGAATGGATAGAATGGGTAGAATGGATAATATGGGTATTGATAACGTGGACGTCTTCTTCTACGACGTCTCCCATAACTGTCATAATCATATTCATAGTCATCATCATATCTATCTCTGTCATATTGATCATAATAATCGCGCATAATGTTTCCTCCTCTCGATATCGGTATAGGTTATGCTAAATTAGGCTTGAGGGCTATGCATTTGCCTATATTTAACATTATTCATGGTGATTGGCATTTAATCCGTTATTCAATTCCTTATTCCAAGCTCCCAAACAAAGAGCATTCGTTCGCTTTTTTTATCCAGTAAACATCCTAAACTTAATTACAAACCATTTAAAATTTATATGAAATATATCCCATCAAAAAAGCCTTCATCCTAAGATGAAAGCTTCCCATGGTTAGTTATTCGGTGCATGCAAGCCAAGCGCTTCTTAAAACGCTTGGATAGTAGGGCTTTTTGTTACAGTAGTTTTTTTATGTATAAGTAACCCTAAATTGCACAAATTAATATCGAGTGTATCGCACGCACTTGCTGTGGCGCTAGTTGACCGTCACGGCCTCCCCATTTATTACTTTGGGTCACTTCCAACTCAAGTGACCCTTTTTTATTGTTTCAATATATTTACTCCCAACGAACAGGAAGTAAGTCGTTTATAGTAAGGACAGTATTGTCTTTTACCATTACCTCACATTTATAGTTATCGTCATGAATTTGACAAATGAATTCTCTACATCTTCCGCATGGAGGTATTATTGTTCCATCCTGATAAACTGCAATAACTTTTTTTACTCTACTTTCTCCATCAGTAATCATAGCAGCAATTGCTGCATGTTCTGCACAAAATCCCATGGAGCAAGGAGTATCTATACATACCCCTTTATAGACCTTACCATTGTCACTTAAAATGGCTGCAGCAACCGAACCTGCATAAGAATTTTTTGAAATTTGCTTTGGGTTTAAGACACTTTTTGCAATATTATATAGTTCTTCAAATTTCATAACTTCGACCCCTTTTAATCATATTGTTTAGTAAATTGCTGTAGTGTCTGTAAATGCTGCAGCTTTTTTATGTTATCCTTTATATTCCAACCCAATGAGTTATTACAAAAATCGATAAATTGGTGTGTAAAGCATTGAGGTAGTGACTCTTTTGCAACGTAATGGTAGGATAATTTATGAATTTTTTAAACAATATTTTAATCATTCTTTTTCTATTCTAAAGGCAATAAACTATAAAACCCAATGTAGCTGAGCATATAAATAGTAGTGTTAAGCTAAATTAGTTTAACAGGGACCTCCTGAATTGTTACTTAGGGTCACTACTATCCCAGGTGACCCTTCTTAAATTAAACATTATGGAAAAACACTCTATTTTGAAGAAACATTCAAATAGAGTGTTTTTAGCTTGGATAATCTGCTGCATCATGTCTATTATGTATAGCCACTCAATTAACGAAAGATTACTCCATTTTATCCACTTATTAGTCTCACTCAAGTCGTTGTTAATTTAGCATAGATGATAAAAAACAGCGTCATTTCTCCCATAATTACAACGTTTGGCACTTCTACAATCAAATTAATAATAAAGAAGGAAGCTAAGATCCCTATAAATAATACTAAATGATAAAGTTTTAAACGATCTTGACTAAACCTGTATTGATGAAAAACAATAGTAGTTGTCATGAAGTATAGGCATACGGAACCGAAAATAAAATATAAATCAAATGAATAATGAACCTCATTTAGATACAATAGTTTAATGGAAGCAGCAATCATGCTCAAAGACATTAATATGAATAGATGCCCATAAATAATGGTTTGGCCTGATGTTTTGATCGATTTGTCAACTTTCTTTTCAACATTTTCAAAATACTGCCACCACATTGAAACTATAAGAATAAACGATATGAGGGAAAATAAAATAGCATCCCAATCCCCTTTTTGAGGCTGCAGCACATAAAGGGTGCTAACGACTGATTCTCCGAAAAGAATGAGTGTTAATGAAGCAAAGCGTTCTAATAAATGAGACGTATAAGACGGAGCTTTCACCAAATATTTACGCCCCAAAAAAGGCACCAGGATATCAACTAAAATCCCTGTATACAAAATGCTATAACGAATCCATGAATCAAAAAATATAGAAAAACAAGAGATGATGATGCCAATCCAAAAACGTGTACCAAAAAATTGCGCTACCTTTTTCCTATCGCCCTCTTCAAAACGTTGAACAACCAAATATTGGATAGCTGTTAGAGCTCTTAACCCAATATAGCCAAAAAGAAACGACAGATAATATTCATCAAAGTTAACCGATAAGCTGGCTGTCATAATAAGGACAAATAGCATCTGAAAAATTGTAAAAATACGCTGATATAAAAAATCTTGTCCAAAACGATTAATAAACAATGTTTGTCCTACCCAAGACCACCAGATAGGGAT
The DNA here is from genome assembly GCF_032093475.1 of Lysinibacillus sp. Taxonomy (NCBI): domain Bacteria; kingdom Bacillati; phylum Bacillota; class Bacilli; order Caryophanales; family Bacillaceae; genus Lysinibacillus; species Lysinibacillus sp. The sequence goes on from NZ_DAMDAY010000061.1 coordinate 23,475, forward strand.
AAATATTAAAACAAACTTCAAAAAGTATTCCGGGCGAATTTCCCCCTTTTCAACATGAAGTAATACATTTGTGGCAGTCGAAACAGCCGCTACAAATATCAAGTCATAAAAAAGTTCTAACCAGGTTATTTTCTTTTCTTCCATTATCACCATACTCCTTCAAATTTTGAAACATCACTTATTCTCTTAACTGCTTAGAAGGTTATGGTTTGAACCTATAAATACAACTTGTAAGCACACTACCTTTTTAATTCACTATGACCATCTGCTGAAGCTTGCAATGCCGAGGAAAGTCCTCGTCTAATAAAGTTTGCAGAAACAGGCGCTCTCCCTATTTCCCTTGCCCATATCGATAATTGGCCTATATGATGAATTTCATGTGCTATAGTATGGCGAACGATTTCACCCCATGTATGTGTTTCAATTCTTCCGTCTTCTAATGTGTTATGAAGTAAACGCTCTTCCATACTGTCATCCCATTGGTTTACAAAGCTTTCAACCTCTGCATGAAATGCCGATGCCAATTGACGAACCTTTTCCAAGCTATTATAGTCGTCAAAGCTCTCCTGAAAATCGGTCTTACCTTGTAAAATACGGATCCAACTCCATTCGACATCAATTATATGGAAAAGTGTATGTAATATACTACCCATTCCCCCAGTTCTGTTTTGCAGGAGTTCCTCTTCGCTCAACTCTTCACACCAACGAAACCAGTCTTCTCTTACCATCCAATTATATTTAAAAAATAATTGCAAAAAAACCCCTCCTAGTTGAAAAATAAAATACTAGCAAGTTATTATTTCGTCAAATGAGGGTAGGATTCCTTTTTCTCTCACATATGCTCTTACTCTTTCTGATCTTCCACGCCTGTTTAATTTAAAATCCAATTAGACCTTC
>NZ_DAMDAY010000062.1:0-24285 GCF_032093475.1 Lysinibacillus sp.
TGTCACCACCATCGACAATAGATTGCAATGTATCATATGGCTGACCAGAAATATAAAGCAGCTCATCACCAGGACGAAGTACACCGAATAGACTAAGCGTGATCGCATGTGTTCCGGAAATGATTTGTGGTCGTACAATGGCAGCCTCTGCACCGAATACTTCCGCATAAACACGCTCTAGATTATCGCGTCCCTCATCATCATAGCCATAGCCGTTTGATGGATGTAAATGATAATCACTTACTTGATGCTTTCTGAAAGCTGCTAGCACCTTCTGTTGATTATAAAATGCCATTTCTTCGACCTTTGCATGATAAGGTCGAACTCGCTCCTCTATTTGTGCTGCTAATGATAGCGTTTGTACTGATAAGTTAGATGTAAACGTCATTCTTTTCTTCTCCATTTCACCGTTGTCCCGCATTTCAATCAGTAAGATTTTTATGATCTAAATTGAACTAACTCTCTCTAGAATTTGCTAATCAACTACTGGTATATCAACGCTCATGACAGATCTTTTTCTTTATTTCATTATCATCTTAACAATTTGTATGTGTACCTGCAAAACTTGCCTATTGTTTCTAAGCGCATTTTACGCTAAGCTAATGTGCGGACTTGTTTCAAGAAGCGTGTTTAATGACTGAATTTGGCTCATAAATCCATAGATTTTGTTTCAAGAAAAGTCTTTTAACATAAAAAGAAGTTTATTTATTAATAGAAGGGGTGAAAGGAATGGCTTGGGAGGTTTTTAGTATTATCGGAACAATTGCCTTTGCTATTTCTGGGGCAATTATTGCCATGGAAGAAGAATACGATTTATTCGGTGTCTATATACTCGGAATTGTAACTGCTTTTGGTGGAGGGGCTATTCGAAATTTACTTATTGGACTACCTGTCACGACCTTATGGGGGCAGGATATGATGTTTCAAATTGCGTTAGCAGCGATTACTATATTTTTTATTTTCCCTCATCATTTGATTCAGCATTGGCATCGTTGGGGTAACTTCACAGATGCGATTGGCTTATCAGCATTTGCAATTCAAGGTGCGTTGTATGCCGTGAAATTAGATATGCCTATTAGTGCTGTGATAGTAGCTGCTGTCTTAACTGGTTCGGGTGGCGGCATTGTGCGTGATTTATTGGCTAGACGTAAACCATTAGTTCTACGAGATGAGGTGTATGGTGTTTGGGCTGCACTTGCAGGGCTAATTATTGGATTTGAAGTGTTTACAGGAGACATCTTCCTTTATATTTTATTCGCCATCATCACAGTGTTACGCATTCTTTCCTATATGATGAAATGGCGTTTGCCTTTACGTAAGCTAAATCGAGCATAATGAATGGGGAATAAGCCCAAATAGTATTGGAACTATACGGGCTTATTCCTTTTTTATTTAGCTAATAGTTGCATCGCTTCCTCTAACGTCACCATATTGTTCATCATGGAGCAGGCTGCATCTAAAATGGGAAAAGCTAAGGCGGCACCAGAGCCTTCTCCTAAGCGCATGTTCATATGTAGCATTGGTTCAATGCCGAGTAATGCTGCGGCAATTTTAGCACCCGGTTCCTCTGAAGCATGGGAAGGGATAATATAATCTTTTACTTTCGGTTCAAGCTTATATGCGATAAGTGCGGCAATAGTTGAAATAAAACCATCAATCACAACCGGCTTACGATGGACAGCTGCCCCAAGTATGATACCAGCCATGGCCCCTATCTCTAAGCCACCGACTTTAGCTAATACATCTATACCGTCTTGAGGGTCTGGTTGATTGACCTCAATAGCTTTTTTAATAACCGCTGCTTTATGAGCAATGCCTCCATTGCCTACACCTGCCCCAAACCCTGTTACTTCAATTGGATCACATCCAGTCAATACAGCTAAAATAGCAGCACTAGGTGTTGTATTACCAATGCCCATTTCACCTGTGCCAAGTACATTAGCCCCTTTTGCTATTTCCTCTGTCGCCACATGAATTCCTACTTCAATTGCTTGAATGGCTTCCTCTTTAGACATGGCAGGTCCTTTTGCCATATTGTCTGTACCGTACTTAATTTTATTGATGATGACACCTGCACCGTGTGGAATCTCTTCTTTCACCCCTACATCTACTGTGACCACCTTGGCATTGGTAATGTTTGCAATCGCGCAAACGCCTGTACCACCTTGAGGGAAATTTAATGTTTGAAAGACCGTAACATCTTGTGGATTCGTGGTTACACCTTCTTCACAAACACCGTGATCAGCAGCACAGATAATAATGACCTTTTTATCAACGAGCGGATATAATTGTCCAGTTATCCCAGAAAGCTGCACAGCAATGGACTCTAGTTTTCCTAAACTACCAGGGGGCTTACAGAGAGCATCTATACGCTTTCTTGCTTGCTCCCTCGTTTTCATGTCAGCACCTTGGATGTTTTGTAACGTGTTTTGTAGTAATTGCATGATAATTTCTCCTTTCCTTTTAAGACAAAAAGAAAAAGCCTGTAGTTTATCGTCACAACAAATAAACTACAGACTTTTCCATCATCCATACCTTTTAAAGCAAATAGGCAGGTCTCCTGGCTCAAGTTCAACATTCCACAGCACCTTCCCAGCAACGCGCTAGTGGTATTTACTATAGAACTCCCTTATACAGTGGCGGGTCCGCTAAAGATTTTCACTTTATTCCCTATTCTCCCCTTTGGGCACCTAATGCTTTTATTAAATTACTTTAAATCTACGACAGCTTATTCTTCCTGTCAAACCCTTTTACACTTTTTCGATTTCACTTTGTAATGTGGAGCCTAATAGGAGAATGGCTCCTATTAGTTGTAGCAGCGTCATTTTTTCTCCAATAATCATCGTGGAGATCACTAATGATGTCAGTGGATCAATATAGCTAAGAATAGCTATACTTTGACCTTTTAGCTGTGACATGCCTAAAAAGAATAAATAAAACCCTATACCTGCATGGACAATGCCCAATACGATGAGTAATAGAATAGAAGCAAAATTTATTTGCATCACCTGAAAACCCGTCGTTCCTACAATATAGAGGCTGAGGAAAAATGCAGCTAAACAGAGTTGGATAATCGTATTATGTGGTTCCTTTAACCCGCGAATATTTTTATTTGTAAATGTTAGTAGGGTGTAAAAGCATGCCGCAATCAGACCATAGACAATACCAATTAAGTGTCCACTATTTTCTGCGTTCTGACTTTGCACTATCAAAAAAAGACCGATAAGTGCTACAACAACATAAACTATTTTTCTTGCAACTAGCTTTTCTTTTAAAATAATAGGCGATAAACAGATGACCAATACGGGTGCAAAATAATAACTTAGGGCAGCATTAGCAATGGTCGTTTCCTTATACGCCTGAAATAAAAATATCCAATTTCCACATAAAGCAACACTTGAAATTAATAACGGCCATTTATTCAGGACAATAGCGCTTCTTGCAAAGCTTTCCTTTTTATAAATAAAAATTACTAGTAAAAAACAAGCACCAATGCCACTCATCCAAAAGGCAATCTCACTAGAAGCTAAAGGAATATACCTTGCAAAAACACCGACAGCACCAAAAATAACCATAGATAATACAAATGCTAATTTTCCGCTCATTAAAAATTCCTACTTTCTACGCATATAGTTTGAGCCTATACAGTAGAATCTAATAAGAATGAGCAATCAGTTATCGGATGCCTAAACAGTAGATTCTACTGTAAAGACATTGTTGGGGGTGCTATTGATCGAAACATACAAAATCCCTCCTTCATTACATGTTATCATAACATATTTCTGAAAATTCAGGAGAGTTTGTCTTTGAAAAAATGTGGTAAATTACTGAATGATGAAAAAGGAGAAGATACGATGAATGCAAAAGAATTAAGAAACGCCATTGCTGAAACATGTGAAACTCATGATAGCCTGTATGCCCAGCTCGTAAAACCAATTAATCAGTTATTAATGGACATCGACGCATCTATTAGCGAAGAAACAGCACATACAATTATAAAAAATTTAAAATTATTTCATAGCGGACATAAATACATTACGGAGTGTCACTTTGATGAAAGTGACAATTTTTTAAAGGATGGTATTGAGCTTCTCCAAAAGGGGGATCTTGCGAATGGTGCACTACAAGTTTACGGGGCTGGTTTGAACTTTGCCAGTTATGCTGCAAAGATTAAAGGACAAAAAAATGTGAATCTTTATAACAATTTTGCAGAAAACTTTGGTTACATTATGAATTCATTAAAAGAATAGACCTAAAAAAAGAAAGAGTAGGCACTCTTTCTTTTTACGTATCACATTATTTAAATTCTAATTCTCCATCATATGCAAGCATGCCGCCTTCAAGATTTGTTACATCAAATCCTTGAGCTTCTAAATAGGCGCAAGCATTCGCAGAACGAGCACCAGCCTTACATACAACAATATACGGCTTTTCTACATCTAATTCATCTAAACGCTCTGGGATTGTCCCAAGGGCAATATGCTGAGCGCCAGGAATCATGCCATGCGCTACTTCTTCGTCTTCTCGAACGTCAATAATATATAGGTCTTCATTGGCATCCAATAGATCTAATAATTGCGTTGTTTCCATCGATTTCATAAAACTCGTCCTCCAAATATCAATTTCCTCTATCATTATAGCCTGAAGAAAAAAAAACAGCCAGTGTGGAGAACACTAACTGTTTAATACTATCTTTTTATGCTTCTGTCTCTAAAAAATCTATTTGTTTAGCTGGAACGAATGTAGAAATGGCGTGCTTGTAGATTAGGTGCTGTTTATTTTCAGCATCTAATAATAAAACTGTAAAATTATCATATGATTTCACAGTCCCTTTTAACTGAAATCCATTTAACAGAAATACAGTTACAAAAACACTGTTTTTACGTAGTTGGTTCAAAAACGTATCTTGCAAGTTGATTGATTTCATCAAATAGCCTCCCTACTAACTTTCTACCTCTTCATTCCTATAGTAGCACGTTCTACCAATTTATCAATTAGTAATTTTTAGAAATATTTCTTTAATTAGCAAGAAAATATGTCAACTTTTATAATTGCTCATCTGTCGTCATAAAATAGACATCCATTTTATTGCGGAAATAGGTAAGCTGTCTTTTTGCATAGCGGCGAGAATTTTGTTTTAAACTGTCTATCGCTTCCTCAAGGGAACATTTTCCATCCAAATAATCATATAGTTCCTTATAACCAATCGCTTGTATGGACTGAACACCTCGAATATTTTGCTGCCATAATCCTTTAACCTCTTCTAAAAGACCTTTTTCCATCATCAAATCAACACGATGGTTAATGCGGTCATACAGCACTTCACGTGACATATTTTGACCTAGCCCTAAAATGACATGCTTGTATAGAGGCACTTCACCTCGATTTTGTGCTTCTGCAGCTTTGGATACACCGCTTAATTCTAACATTTCCAATGCCCTAATCACACGTCGAGTATTGTTTGGATGAATCGTTTCAGCCGTTTGAGGGTCTAGTTGTTTTAACTTATCGTGCATTGCCTCTGGGCCAAGCTTTGCTAATTCATCATAATAGGCTTTACGTGCAGCCTCATCGACTTTTTCATCAGTAAATTGAAAATCATATAAGACAGCTTGTACATATAAGCCCGAGCCACCTACTATAATGGGTAACTTATGTCGAGATTGGATTTCTGCAATTTTGGCTCGCACTAGTTTTTGATAATCTGCCACTGAAAAAGATTCTGTCGGCTCTAAAAAGCTTAGTAGGTGATGTGGGATACCCTCCATCTCTTCTTCCGTAATTTTAGCAGTCCCTATATCCAGTCCTTTATAAACTTGCATGGAGTCACCATTTATGATTTCACCATTATATTTTTTTGCAAGTTCAATACTTAAAGCTGTTTTCCCAGAAGCAGTTGGTCCCACAATAGCTACGACCTCTGCCTGCTGTAATCTAGTTTGTATCATATTTTTTTAACCACCGTAATATAACTTGAAAGACTTCTTCTTGATTGTCTTCATTTAAAATTTCATGCCGCTTATCCTCAAATAAATAAACCGTTACATCTTTTACACCTACCGCAGTTAATTGTTCAGCAACTGCGTAAACCCCTAGCCCCTGTTCACCTACGGGATCCTTACTACCACTAATCAAGAGGATAGGAAGATCTTGTCTTACCTTCGCTAATTCTTTTTTACGATTTAGTGTTGTTAAGCCCGTCGTTAAATCAACGAAAAATTGATTGGTCGGAATAAAGCCACAATAGGGATCATCAATATACTTTTGGACTTCTTGCTGTACTGAGCATAGCCAGTCATAGGCAGTTTTTGGATTCGGAAACTGTTTATTAAAGCTACCAAAGCTCAGCTGATTTAACAAATTACTTTCCGACTCTTTACCAAGTCCCTTCGCTAATGCTTTAGCGACAATATTTCCCACTGCATGCAAAGCTGTAACATTTCCGGTACCACAAAGAATTACTTTATCAACTTGCTCTCCGTATAGTTGAATATAACGCCGTGTAATGAATGAACCCATACTGTGACCAAATAGAATGAATGGGACATCTGCAAACGGTGCATGTAATTGCATTATCACTTCATGGGCATCTTTTACAACCCGTTCAAAGCCGTTTTCTTCAGCAAAGAAGCCTAATGTGCCATTATAAGCGGCCGTTTCACCATGTCCACGATGATCGTGCATCGTTACAGCATAGCCAAATGCATTGAGTGTTTTGGCAAATGTTACATAACGACCACTGTGCTCTGCCATACCATGCAAAATGTGTATATGACCAATGCATGGCGTTGATGGCTCCAATGTTCGCGTGAAGACAAATTGATCATCCGACATTTGAATATAACGCTCCATCCCTTACTCCCCTTCATTTACAAAATTTGTCGCATCCATGATAGCTTGATCTAATTCAGCTATATAAGTATTTTTTTGTTCTTCCGTATAATTCAAGTGTTGTTGCATTACTTGAACCACTTGTTGCTTATAGAGCTTCACTGCTTCAATATCAAAGTATAACAAGCCAGTACGACGAATAAAGAAGTCGCTCGGTGTATAGACCATTTCTGCTTCAATGCCATACAATAGCATGGCATGTAAGGCTAAAGGCATTGTACTGCCATGTTCATGTAAATATTTCACACGATCAAATAACGCATCAACATTCGTACCATACTTTTGTACAAGCTGTTTGGCTTCATCATAATTCAAGCCATATTGGACACCTTCTCGTGCTTTATAGGCTATATAGTCAGGGAAATTAATAGCGTTGATTCCCTTTGCACCCGAGAGTGATAGCTCACGAGTTAAACATTCACTCGCATGCTTATAACGACGAACCTTAACAATTTTATCTACAATTGTCTCTGCCATTTGACGATAACCTGTGAGTTTTCCACCTGCAATCGTCATTAAACCACTTGGTGCCGTCCAAATTTCATCTTTTCTTGAAATTTCAGAAGGGTCCTTTCCTTTTTCATAAATTAGTGGCCGTACTCCTGCCCAAGTGGATTCAATTGTTTCTCTAGTAATTGTAGCTGTTGGAAAAACACGTTTAGCTGCATCAATTAAATAATCCACATCTTGCTGGGTTGCAATAGGATGTACAGGATCACCTTCAAAGACAGTATCAGTTGTCCCTACATAGGTTTTGCCATCTCGTGGAATGGCAAAGGCCATACGCCCATCGGCAATATCAAAATAAACAGCTTGCTTCAGTGGAAAGTCCTTTTGTTTTAGGACAATATGAACACCCTTTGTTAATCGTAATTGCTTGTTATCAGCTACTTTATCTTTTTGTCGCACTTCATCTACCCAAGGCCCTGTAGCATTGACAATTTGTGCAGCATGAACATCGAGTATTCTCCCCGTTAAATGATCCTCCACCTTAATGCCAACAAGCTTTTTCTTTTCGTAAATAAATTCCTTCATTTCTGCATAATTAAGACACAGTGCACCATATTCAGCAGCCTTCTTTAATACCTCAATCGTCAGTCGTGCATCATCCGTTCGATATTCAACATAATAGCCGCCACCAACAAGTCCATCTTGATTGAGTAATGGCTCTAATGCTAGTGTTTCTTGAGCGTTTAACATCGTTCTTCGTTCATGTTTTTTTACACCTGCTAATCTGTCATATACCTTTAATGCTAGAGATGTTGTCAAAGGACCGAGCGAGCCCTTTTTATATAAAGGTAAGAGCATTTTTTCAGGCGTTGTTACATGAACCGCATTATCATACACAATCTCACGCTCACGTCCCACTTCTGCTACGACACCCACATCAAATTGCTTTAAATAACGTAAACCGCCGTGAATAAGTTTTGTCGAACGGCTAGAGGTACCGGCTGAAAAATCCTGCATTTCTATTAATGCAACTGAAAGTCCTCTCGATGCAGCATCTAATGCAATACCTGCACCTGTTATCCCTCCACCAATGACTAATACGTCAAAGCTATAGTGCTCAAGATAATATAAAATTTTTGGACGATGCTCATATGAAAACATACTTTTTTCCCCCAATAGCTATGATTTAAAAATTCGTGTAGCTTCTACAGCCTTTTGCCAGCCTGTGTAAAGAGCTGTGGCTTGTTCTTCATCCATTTGTGGTTGGTAGGTTTGACCACTCATCCATAATGCCGATAAAGCCTCTTGGTTTGGCCAGAAGCTAGTAGCAAGCCCTGCTAAATAGGCCGCGCCTAGTGCTGTTGATTCATTGAGCTTTGCTAGCTCTACATGGAGCTGTAAAATATCACTTTGGAACTGCATTAAAAATTGATTTTTGACGGCCCCACCATCTACACGCAGCACTTCAATTGGTGTGCCAGCCGCTTCCTCCATCGCATCTAGTACATCCTTCGTTTGATAAGCTAGTGATTCAAGTGTTGCCCTGATAAAATGTTCTTTAGACGTTCCTCGTGTTAAGCCAAAAATGGCACCACGAGCATCTGTATCCCAATAAGGAGTACCTAGTCCCACAAAGGCGGGTACAACGTAGACACCGTCCGTATCATCTACTTTTGTAGCATAGGTTTCAGAATCTTCGGCGGTGCGTATCATTCGTAGTCCATCCCGTAGCCATTGGATAGCTGACCCAGCTACAAAAACACTACCCTCTAATGCGTAAGTCACTTTCCCATCTATTCCCCATGCAATGGTAGTCAATAATCCATTCTCAGATGTTACCGCCTGCTGTCCCGTATTTACTAACATAAAACAGCCTGTGCCGTACGTGTTTTTGGCCATTCCTTTGGTAAAACAAGTTTGCCCAAATAGAGCTGCCTGTTGATCACCCGCAATACCAGCAATTGGAATTTTTTCACCAAAGAAAATACTTGGAGCAGTTTCTGTGTAAATTTCTGATGAATTTTTCACTTCAGGGAGCATGGACATAGGGATATCTAACAGCTTGCAAAGTTCCTCATCCCATTGCAATTTATGAATATTATAAAGCATTGTTCGTGCTGCATTTGAATAATCCGTAATATGGGCCTTTCCCTTTGATAATCGCCAAACAATCCAAGAATCAATCGTTCCAAATAGCAAGTCTCCATTGTCAGCGAGTTCACGTGCACCCTCCACATTGTCTAAAATCCATTTTATTTTTGTGGCTGAAAAATAAGCATCTAAACGTAATCCTGTTTTTTGCTGAAATAGTTCTTCATGTCCTTGTTCTTTTAACGTATTCACAATATCCTGTGTTTGGCGTGATTGCCAGACAATAGCGTTGTAAATTGGCTGACCTGATTGTTTATCCCAGACAACCGTTGTTTCCCGCTGATTGGTAATGCCAATTGCATGGACTTCACTTGCTTCATGTCCACTTTCAGTTAATACAGCGGCGATAACAGATAAGATAGAACCCCAAATCTCATTTGCATTATGCTCTACCCACCCAGCCTTCGGGAAAATTTGTTGAAATTCTTTTTGTGCTACATGAACAATTTCACCCTTTTTATTAAATAAAATGGCTCTTGAACTTGTCGTTCCTTGATCAATCGCTAAAATAAATTCGCCCATTCCTATTCCCCCTTCTTACTACATTACCCGTTTGAACATTTTTTCCACTTCATACGATGTAAAGTGAATAAGCACTGGACGTCCATGTGGGCATGTAAATGGATTATCTGCATTGCGTAAATCTCGCAGCAATGTTTCCATTTGTTCTTTTGTTAGAAAATGATTGGCTTTAATCGATTTTTTACAGCTCATCATGATGGCTGCTGCTTCACGTAACTTTTTGACATCAGCCTTTTTCGTTGTCAGCACTTGTTCAATTAAATCCTCGATGATTTCCTGTTCCTCCCCCTGTGGGAACCAACTTGGGTGCTCACGGACAACGAAAGATGACTGTCCAAATTCCTCTAAAAATACACCTACAGCTTCTAACTCTGGCTTATGTTCTCGTAAAATAAGTGCCTCATCGGCAGCATAGTGGAATGTTAGTGGGAGCAGTAATGCCTGACGTTCATGTGGATTGACCTGACCAACCTTTTCGCGGAAAAACTCATATTTAATCCGTTCTTGTGCAGCATGCTGATCAATTAAATAAAAACCATCCTCCATTTGTGCAACAATGTATGTGCCATGGATTTGTCCTACTACTTCCAGTTCGGGAAACGGTTCTTTCGTTGGCTCATCCTCTAATACTTCTTGTTGTTCTACAATGCTTACCTCTTCAACCTCATTAGTCTCTATTTGAGGGGCTGGCTGCCAATTATCCTTATCCCCCACAACATCAGGAATAGGCTCTGGCTCAACTGACTGTTGATTATTTTCTTGAATAGTTTGTACATCGTACAGTTTTTCTACGATTGCATTCATCTTCTCAACATCTATCTTGGGCGCAGGTTTCCAAATATTTAATTGCTCCGTCACAGGTTTGACGCTTTTTTCCTTCTTCTCCATTTGTGGAACGCGAATAACACTGCGTATTTTTTCTCGAATGGTTTCTTCTATTAACTTCAAAAGCTCTGGCTCTTTACTTAAACGAATCTGATGCTTCGCAGGATGCACATTGACATCTGTTAAATATGGATCACCTTCAATATAGAGGACAACGATTGGAAAGCGCTCGATAGGCAAATACGTATGGTAGGCATCTACAATTGCTTTTTGTACTAAATAATGCTTAACCCAGCGACCATTAACAAATAAGGACATATAATTTTTAGATGCACGTGTTACCTCTGGCAAGGTTACAAAGCCAAAAATTCGATAGTCATGTGACTCTCCCTGGAACGACACCATTTTCTTGGCATTATGTATACCATAGATAGCAGCAAGAACTTGTTGCACATCTCCTCGTCCATTCGTTTGCAATAATTGTTGACCATTATGCAGTAATCTGAACGCAATTTGAGGATTACTAAGCGCGAGGCGATTCATCAAGTCTATTGTATGCCCTAGTTCAGTTTGAATAGTTTTCATATATTTTAAGCGAGCGGGTGTGTTAAAGAAGAGCTGTGAAACTGTTAAATCCGTTCCTTTACGTAAGGGACCGGGCTTATGTGTTAGAATATGTCCCCCTTCAAGCTCTAAATGTGTTCCAGATTCCCCATTCGATGTAATTAATGTCATTTTAGAAACAGAAGCAATCGATGCCAATGCTTCTCCACGGAACCCCAATGTACGAATGCGGAATAAATCATGTTCCTGATGAATTTTACTAGTAGCATGGCGAGAGAATGACATTAAGGCATCCTCTTCATCCATACCGCCACCATTATCAATTACCTGAATAGAAGTAAGACCCGCTTCTAGTAAAAACACATCAATGGACGTACTTCCAGCATCAATAGCATTTTCAACTAACTCTTTGACAACAGAAGCTGGCCTTTCTACCACTTCTCCTGCTGCGATTTTATTGGATAGCCACTCGTCCATAATTTGTATGTTTCCCACTAACGAATCACTCCTTTATTTTTTGGCGTTAATAAGCTCTTGCTGCAGTTCATATAAAATATTCATTGCCTGCATTGGTGAAGTTCCTAAAATATTTACTTTTTCTAATTTTTTTAGCACCTCTGCCTCAGCTGGCAAAATTGGTTCCTCCTCAGCAAATAAGGACATTTGCACGGGTTGTTCGGCTATTTCCTGTTTTTCGGCTACTACTTCTTTACCTGCTTCAAAATTCTCTAGCAATACACGTGCCCTCGCTAAAATTTCCTCTGGTAATTGCGCAAGCTGCGCCACATGAATACCGTAGGATTTATCAGCAGCTCCTTTTTTTACCTTATGCAAAAAGACAACCGTCCCATTTTTTTCTGTGGCTGAGACATGTACATTTTGTAAACGAGGTAAATCCTTTTCAAGTGCTGTTAACTCATGATAATGCGTAGAAAATAACGTATTGGCTCCGATTTTGTCATGAATATATTCCATCATTGACTGGGCCAAACTCATACCATCATACGTCGATGTTCCACGCCCAATTTCATCAAATAACATCAGGCTATTTTTCGTTGCGTGCATAATGGCATGCTGGGATTCAAGCATCTCGACCATAAATGTGGATTGTCCTGCTGCTAAATCATCAGCCGCCCCAATTCGAGTAAAAATTTGATCGGTAATCGGTAGCTTCGCTTTTTCAGCAGGTACATAGCAGCCCATTTGCGCCATCACAACAATCAAGGCAACTTGACGCATGTAGGTACTTTTACCAGACATATTTGGCCCTGTAATGAGCATCATATTGTTCTGCTCTTCTAACACACAATCATTTGGTACATACATTTGTTTATTTAACATTTTTTCAACAACGGGATGTCTGCCCTCGATAATTTCTAGGGAACGTCCACCATGAAATTCTGGTTTCGTAAAACGATACTTTTCTGAAACACTTGCAAAGCTTAGTAAAACATCTAGCTCGCTAATGCTTGCTGCGAGTGCTTGGACACGGGGAATATATGCTTTTAATGCATCTCGAATTTCCACAAACAAATTGTACTCTAATGTTAAGCTTTCTTCCTCAGCATTTAAAATTAACGCCTCTTTTTCTTTTAGCTCTTGGGTAATATAGCGCTCTGCATTAGCTAGTGTTTGTTTACGCTCATAGCGAGTTAAATCCGCTAAATGGATATTGGATTTAGTAATTTCAATATAGTAACCAAAAATTCGATTATAGCCTATTTTTAAATTCTTAATACCCGTTTTCATCCGCTCTTCTTGTTCAAGCTGAGCAATCCAATCCTTGCCATTACGAGCAGCATAGCGAAGCTCATCTAGGCGTTCATTAAAGCCATCTCGGATGACGTCTCCTTCTTTAATGGTAATAGGCGGATTATCTGTGATTGCCTTTGCTAACAGTGCCTCAACATCTGTACATGTATCGAGTGCTAGACCCAATCGGTGAAGCGTTTCCTTGTCTGCATCCAGCAATTGTTGCTGGATGGTTGGTACCTGGCGTAGTGAATCACGCAATTGAGCTAAATCACGTCCACCCACATTACCAAAAGCAACACGACCGGCCAAGCGTTCTAAATCATATACTTGTTTTAAGGCTGTTTGCAGCTCTGTTCGCACAAAATATGCTTCCAATAAATCGGTTACAATCTCTAATCTTGCTTCTATAGCTGATCGAGTGGCAAGTGGTTGATGAAGCCATTGCTTTAATTTACGCCCACCCATCGCCGTTACAGTATCATCGAGCAGCCATAAAAGTGTCCCTTTCTGGTCTCCGCCACGAATCGATTGAATCAGCTCTAAATTTCGTTTAGAACTAGAATCAATTCGTAAATAATTTTTTATTTCATTAAATGTGAATGCTTGAATATGTGATAAGGAACGCATTTGTGTTTGGTCAATATAAGCTAACAAACGCAGACATGCAATTTGTAATGGTTGTGGGACCGCTTCTAAATAGCTTGCTGCTTGATCGATCGGCATTTCATTAGTTTCAACTGAAAGCACAATTCCCGCATTGACGGCATGCTCTGCTAACAATAGTTGTAAACTATCAGTCACAATAAGCTCCCGAATGCCGTAAGCTTGCATTTGCATTAAAAGAGCTTTTCCATCGCCTTCTATAGAAGAAGCAACTGCTTCGCCTGTCGATAAATCTAAATAAGCATAGCCAAAAGTTGTGTCATCCAATTGCTCTGCTGCTCCAATAAAATGGTTAGATTTACCATCAAGCGCCTTACCTTCCATAATGGTACCTGGTGTGATCAATTGAACGACCTCCCGTTTTACCACACCTTTTGCTTGCTTTGGATCTTCTGTTTGTTCACAAATCGCCACTTTATACCCTTTTTGTACAAGTGTTTCAATATAATTTTTAGCCGAGTGATGAGGCACCCCACACATGGGTATTCGCTCTTTTGCCCCTGCATCTCGGCTCGTTAATGTAATTTCTAAAATTTGTGAGGCATTAATGGCATCCTCAAAAAACATTTCATAAAAGTCGCCTAATCTAAAAAATAAAAAGGCATCTTTGTAATCTTCTTTAACCTGTAGATACTGTTGCATCATTGGTGTATATGTTGTCATATAAATATTTACCTCGCTCTTGCCTAATAGATATTTTTATTATAACAAAAGATACATGCGAAACGCTTGATTCACCTTTTTTAAGATGCTAGCGTTCCGCATGTATCAAAAATTGATGTTTTCTAGATTTATCTTGGTCGTTCATCAGGAAACGATGAAGACTCTAACACATACCTACCTTCTCCATCAGAGCTCGAAGATGAGCTTGAACTTGAGCTTGAGCTTGATGACGATGATGATGAGCTTTCATCATTAAAGTTCCAATCTTCCTCATAGTCTAATGGATGGACACTAATACAAATTGTTGTTTCACCCATTACTTCAACTACTACTTCACGTTCTACTACAATTTCAAACTTTGTACCACATGGAGAGATGACCGCTTCAATACAATTTGGTTCTTGTAACACCCGTACTCGAACATCCTCACCAACGCTAATCTCGCCTTCTCGGTAGTGAAGCTTCACTTTGTCTTTATAGTGAACTGTTTCGGAAAACACAGCTGTCTTCGAATGGTTACTATACGCATACCATACATTGACATCAAATTTCCCTGTTACTTCAACAAATTTCCCGACTCTTTTTGCAGAGCACGTATGATTGATAACCCAGCATCCTAAAATACTTGTCGGTTTATTTGTTGGTGATAATGTGACACGTTCTTCCGTTCTCTTCTTCCCTTTGGCAACTACTGCTTTCGTCACGATTTGTCGTAAACGTTTCAGCGCAATTCCTCCTTCGACTCTTTTCACTCCATCATATGCAGGTAGCGCCCATTGGGTGAACATATATTTTTAGAGAATGTAATGGTTCGGCAAGATTCTTTTCCATGAGATGTCTACTATAGGATAGAGTCCTTCTATAGAAGAAGACATAAAAAAGCTCGAATGCTGTCATTCGAGCTTTCATTTCTATGATTTTTTAAGAACAGCTACCTGGCTGAGAGTTTTCTACGTATGAACCTGTTTCACCGCGAAGTACATCGCCACCTGTTGAGCGAATAATTTCATTTGTTACATTATTAGCAATTGTATTCGAAACAAGTTGCAATAAATCGTTCACATCGCCTTGTGATTCTTTAAATTGTTGCACAACTGGGATGTCATTAATTTCTTCTTCAATTTTAGCGATTTTATCTTCAATCATTTTCAATGCTTTTTCTTTTCCTAAGTGTTGGAAATTAACAGCTTGTTTTTGTAAGCTTTTTAAACTTGCAATACGTTCACGTACTTGTTGATTTTCATTAATTTGTGCCTCTGCCTTTTTAAAGAATTCAACCTCTGGCGTATTCGCAATCATATGTGCAATTTCATGTGATTTTTTAATTAAATCTTCTTTTGTATATAAGACTTGTGTCATTTACGCTTCCACCTTTTCATTTTTTACGACTTCTACAAATTCACCAGTAAGCGAATAAGAGGTAGCCTCTATTATTTTAACTTTTACTAATTGACCAATTACTTCAGCTGGCGCTTTAAAGTTAACCAGACGATTTTTTCGCGTATAGCCAGCTAAGACATCATCGCGTTTTTTACTTGTACCTTCAACTAGAACTTCGACTATCTCACCTTTTAATCGTTCCAATGCTTTGCGAGAGTATTCACCCACTACTTCATTTAAACGTTGAAGGCGCTCTTTTTTGACCTCTTCAGGTACATTGTCAATCATTTTAGCCGCTGGTGTTCCCTCACGAGGAGAATAAATATACGTAAATGCTGCCTCAAAGCCCACTTCACGATATAACGACAATGTTTCCTCGAATTGCTCCTCTGTTTCATTTGGGTAGCCAACAATAATATCTGTCGTTAAGGTAACTTCAGGTATTGCGGCTTTAATTTTGTCTACTAATCCAAGGAAATGCTCACGTGTATATTTACGAGCCATAATTTTTAGAACTTCATTAGAGCCAGATTGTACAGGTAAATGAATATGTTCCACTAAGTTCCCGCGTTTTGCAAGCACTTCGATTAAATGGTCATCGAAATCACGCGGATGACTTGTTGTAAAACGGATACGTGGGATATCGATCTTTCTTAATTCATCCATCAAATCACCGAGGCGATAATCGATATCTTCAAAATCCTTCCCGTAAGCGTTGACATTTTGCCCCAGAAGCATAATTTCTTTATAGCCTGCAGCCGCTAAATCACGAACTTCAGCAATGATTTCTTCTGGACGTCGACTACGTTCTTTACCACGTGTGTAGGGAACGATACAATACGTACAGAATTTATCGCAACCGTACATAATATTAACCCAAGCTTTAATAGAACCAAGTCGCTTTTTCGGCAGATTTTCAATGACATCGCCTTCTTTTGACCAAACCTCTACAACCATTTCCTTCGACATATAGGCTTCTTTAAGTATGTTTGGTAAACGATGAATATTGTGCGTACCAAATACCATATCGACGTGTGGATAGCTTCTTAAAATTTTGTTGACAACCGATTCCTCTTGCGACATACAGCCACAAACCCCAATCAGCATTTCTGGGTTTTTACGTTTATATTTTAGTAGGAAACCTAGTTCTCCAAATACTTTATTTTCTGCATTTTCACGAATAGCACATGTATTCAGTAAGACAACGTCAGCCTCTTCAATCGCCTCTGTTGGTGTGTAGCCAAGCTGCATAAAAATCCCGGCCATTACTTCTGTATCATGCTCATTCATTTGGCAGCCATAAGTACGAATGTAGAAAGTACGATCTTTACCCATGCCTGCAAATTCCTCGGCAATGCTGAAATCCTTATGGTATTTAACATCTTCTTTGCCACGTTTTTTAGCATCTTTTAAGGAAGGAGCTGTAAAGACCCTCTCAAAATATTTACTATAATCCTTTTCAGGCTTGTCTTCTTTTTTTGGTTGATTGACCTGTTGATTAGCTAAGCGTTGTTCCTCATTCATCGCAATCAGGTAACTCCTTTCAAACGAAATCCATGCACTTGAATTTCCATTTTACTATTATACTGAATAGTTGATACTTCCTACAAGGTTTGCGCCTCAAATGTCGGGGATTCGACTTAATTACAGCAGGTTGGAAGTATCTATCCATTATATCTTTTAAATTTTAAGTGCTATCCTGCAGTTTAGACGTTCAATCCTGTTATTCACTTATTTAATCAATCACTTTCATGAAAGTACTTGTGATACTTTACATGTAAGTATCGATTATACAATTTCAGCTTGATCCATCGCTTGATATTTACATCTTTTTTATAAAGCAATGCATTCGTATATCGTCCTTCTTTCATTAAACGCTTTGCTTCTATTTTTAATTTTTCATTCCGCATGTATTTTAATAAAGTTTTGGGTGGAAGGAGTGACCATATATGCTTTGTCTGGACATACGTTCGTTCATGATGTATGCCAAGTAAGTAGTCATCCACCATATACTGCATTAAATTATAACCGCTTGCTGTCACATAGTGACTTGAAGCCCCTGCACGTAAATTCATTTCAAATAGCTTGTATACTCCGACTTTGGCATCATATTTCATATCGAAATTAGCAAAACCGCTATAGCCTATGTCCTCTAAAAAGTGCCGGATGGACTCCATTAGCTGTTCATCGTAATCAGTCATAACAGCTAAAGAAATACCTTTATTCTGTGGGGATGGATCTTCAAGCAGCTTGTTGCTGATACACATTAATTTGACTTTGTGATCTCTTCCTACAAAAACATCTAGTACACGGATAGAAGAATCATCGCCTGGAATAAATTCTTGTACTATCAAGGCATCTTGATAGCTAGAACGATAAATAGATTGAATAATATGCTGCATCTCAGCGGCATCCTGCACAAAAAAAATTTTTTTCTTTTCTGGAAAAGAACAATTCGTATAGGCCACTGGATTAGAGGGTTTAATGATAACTGGATACTGGAAAGGGAGTTTACCCGGTAGGTGCTGTTTAGTTATAATGATGGTTTGGGGATAGTTTAATTGATACTGATCACAAAGCTGATAAAATTTTTCCTTCGTTTGCACCCTCTTAAGCAAAGTTTGATCAATATAAGGTAAAATAAAATATTTTTCAAGCTGTACTTTATTTTCAATGATAAGCTCTGCGTAATAGCAGTCACAAACGATTAAAATCAATTTCTTCTGTTGATACTGCAGTGCTACTCCGATTAAAGCTTGTACAAAGTAGGCAGGCTCATCTAAGTTCTCTACATATTGAAACTCCAATATACTGCTATTTTGTGTGGCAACGCCTTGTGAGCCGCCTAATAGGAGCGTACGAATATTTCTATCCTTTACAGCAGGCTCAATAACAAGACTTTTGATACGATAGGCTTCATAAAAGGAGCGGGCTACTCCATAGGCATGCTGACCCGATTGGATAATAATAGGCAAAAAGGGTTGTTCATTAATGAATGTCAATTTGACTCGCCTCACATATTAAATTGAATTTAATCATTTGTATGCAAGCTCCATTGTACTTATGTAACACAATTAAAAGGCACTCTGAAACTTAAGTGCCTTTTACTCTCACCATAAATCTAGCCATTTTTTGACCCGTTGCTCAAAGGCAACCACCGATTGAACACCGTAACTCCTTAGCAATTCTGTATTGGCAAATGTATATTTACCTAAATCATCAGGAAAATGGGCGTCAGAGGACACTGTAAAAGCAACTCCATGGTTCAGTAGGGTTTGTAAAAAATGAGGGCCAGGACACATTTCCTTTACAGGATAACGATAATACAGCCCAGCATTAATTTCAGTAGCAGTTTGCGTTGACGTAAGCGCTTGAGCAATACGTTTATACCAAGCCTCATTAAATTCATGATTCTCCACTTGATAATTAAACACTTTAAAATTGTCAAGATGGGCAACAAAATCAAACATATTGGAAAGAATCATGTTCTCAACCGTTGTAAAAAATTCCTCGTAACTTTGTTGTAAAGCAGATTGATCCATTTGCTCAAAAACATATTGTGTTTGAGGATTATCAAAGCCCCAGCCATCAACAAAATGGACAGAACCGATGACATAATCCCAAGGATAATCATTTAGCAAGGCCGTTAATTCTTCCTCCCCGCCGACAAAATAATCAGCCTCAATACCAAGCCTTAAAGCGATGCCCTGTTGGCGCCATTTCTCCTTTGCCTGCTGGATGGTACTAACAAAATCAGTTATATTTTCTGTCATAACACGTTCTAGCCAATATCGCTGGATTTGACCTATTTCACTATCATCCAGCCGCATAAAGCGCTCGAAATAGGCACGCGTTTCTTGAAAACGATATAAATGATCCACAATGCCTACTTCACGTAAGCCAAGCTTTTTTGCTTGTTCAAGATATAAATCTAACCACTCCTCGCTATAACAGCCACCTTGTACTCGCTTTGCTAGTCGCTGTAGTTGATCGGTCATATGTGCCTTCGAACCTTTATCTATCGCATCATGTTGATGGAAAAAATCTAATGCTTGTGATGTACGCTCTAGCCAGCGAAATGAATAAGGTCCTTCTTCTAAATGCACATGATAATCTATTGTCATCCGCTATTCCCTCCATTACATACCGTCCATTTTTCCTCATAATCCTGCCATTCTATTGGACAAGTGCTTTCACACAGAATTTCTGTACAATCTTCTAGATGACAGATTTGAAAAAATGATTTCCCATCCATCTTAGATGCATCGGCTAATAAATAACTTAATTTACTATGCTTGAGCATCTTTTTAGAAACTAGAGATTCATCTAAATCGTAATCATAAACAATGCCATCACTAATACCACCACAAGATAAGAAGGCTTTATCAAAATTCATATTATCTAGCATTTCTAATGTCATAGCACCCGCGACTGAAGATTGTTTAGGATTTGCCGTACCTCCTAGTAATATGACCTTGCCTGTCATACGTCGCTCTTCAATGGCTAAATTAAATTGAATAGCTGCCGCGATCGAGTTGGTTACAACAGTTATATCATCGACAGCTAGTAAGAAATCGGCCATATGAACTGTTGTTGTCCCTGTATCAACTGCAATGGTATCGCCATCGCAAATGCGTTTGGCAGCTATACGAGCAATTTGGCGCTTTGCTTCTTTTTGCATTTGTAGCTTGCGTAAAAAAGCAGGCTCATTTCGAACGTTGGTGTATTTAATAGCTCCACCATGAACCCTTGTTAGTAAATGCTGCTGCTCTAATTCATCAAAATCACGGCGAATTGTTTCTGGTGCCACTTGAAGGGCATCGGCAATATTTGCAACGATTATTTTACCCTCTATATCTAATTGTTTTAAAATAAATTCAAATCTCTCAAGTTTTGCGTACGTCATAATAGGGCAATCACATCTTCTTTTGCGACATAACACGTATAGGATTTGCCCATTTCAAGCGAATACCCTTGTTGATGGAGTTGTTCCATTGTAAATGTGGTTTCTCCATCAAATGTAGTTCGAATAATATTGCCACTCATTAATGATTGCTTCGCTATCCCCGATAGACATAAATCCCCCTCTCTTTTTTCAAGATGCAGGGCTTCTGGTCGAATGGCAAATTTGGTGGATTGCTCTGCTAAATTTTTTCCAAGCATTTTCTCTAATGACTTGCGAGTAAAGATATTGTAATGCCCTATAAAGCCAGCAATAAATTCATTAGTCGGTCTTGTATAAATCTCTGTCGGTGTACCATTTTGGGCTATGTTACCATGATTCATCACGAATATTCGGTCTGAAACAGCCATTGCCTCCTCCTGATCATGCGTGACTAAAATCATCGTCATATTGAGTTTTCGTTGAATTGTTCTTAAGTCAGCTTGCAGCTTCTTGCGAATTTGCGCATCTAGCGCACTAAGCGGCTCATCTAAGAGAAGTACTTTGGGACGAACAATTAAGGCTCGTGCAAGAGCAACACGTTGCTGTTGTCCACCAGATAATTCTTTTGGGTAGGCATGGGCTTTTTCACTTAAATGAACTAGTGCTAGCATTTCTTGAACTCGTTTGTCTATTTCAGCAGCTGCAACTTTTTGCATCCGTAAACCAAAGGCAACATTTTCTTGCACAGTCATATTTGGAAAGAGCGCATAGGATTGAAAGACCATGCCCACTTGACGATCCTTCGGTTGCACACCAGTCAAATCTTTTCCTTCAATAGAAATCTTACCTTTAGTTGCGTCTGTTAAGCCTGCGACAATTCGTAAAATGGTACTCTTCCCACAGCCACTTGGCCCTAACAATGTAATGAATTCCCCCTTTTTAATTTCCATAGTAATATTTGTTAAAACGGCTGATTGCCCATATTTTTTATGAAGTCCTTCAATAACAAGATAACTCATAGATTTGTAGCACCTTTCGTTCTTTTCGTTACTATCGCAATGACAAAAGTTAATAGACCCATCAGCACGATATAAATGAAAACAATTGCACTAGCAATATGTCCACTTGTGCTAAGCTTTTTCATTAAGTAAATCTGAACTGTTTCAAAGCGAGAACCAACCACAAGATTAATCAAGACAAATTCACCAAATAAGACAGAGAAGGATAACAATGCCCCTGCAAATAAACCTGGATAAACAGTAGGCAATAAAACTTTTGTAAATGCTTGCTTTTTAGAAGCGCCAAGTAATTGGGCTGCATCAAGTAGCTGCCTAGCATCTATATTTCGTAAACTATTTCGTGTTCCTTGATAGATATAAGGGAGAATCCCAACAACATAGGCTCCTAAAACAACAAAAATCATCGGTATACCAAATTGGCTATAAACACGAATAAGCCCTACTGCTAAAATAATTCCTGGAAAAGAATAGACCATAACCACTGCCATTTGTATCCATTTTTCGTATGTAGGAAAGTATAGAACAATGACGAAAATGGCTGGCACAATGACAAGGAGTGCAATACTTACAGCGCCACTGGCTAATAGTACAGAACGTCCAAATGCCTGAATAAAATCAGTGTCTTGAAACAACGTAGAAAGCCATTTTAATGTCAATCCCTCTGGTAGTATAGTTTTGTTCCATTTTGACGCAAAGGCATAGAGCATGGTTGCTAGCACAGGTAATAGTAAATACCCCACTAACAGGAGGAAAAATAAATCGGCCAAGCCTCGCTTTTTCATTTAAGTTTCCTCCTTGTTTTTGAGATGCTCCACTCACTAATTAGCATAGCAGTGACCATTGTTACAGCGAGAATGACCGCTATCGCACTTGCTAGCTCTGGTTGAGCAAAGATATCCCCTTTTATTAATGAACCAATACGAATCGCAACGAGGTTATAATTACTGCTTGTTAGTGCATAGGCAGAAGCATACGCACCCATCGCATTGGCGAACAACACACTAAATGTTCCAACAATACCTGGTAGCATAATAGGTAGACCAATCTTCATCCAAAACTGCCAACTAGATGCGCCTAGTAAGGCAGCGGCTTCCTTCCAATGTTGCTGAATCCCATCATAAATGGGATATAACAGCATGAGTGATAACGGAAGCTGAAAGTAAATGTAGATTAATAATAAACCACCCCAACTATAAAGAGAGAAGGACGATAGTACATCGATATCCCATTTTTCAAATAATAGGGTAAATAGCCCGCTATTTCCGAGTAAAACGATAAAAGCAAATGCAAGCGGAATACCCGAAAAATTCGAAGTTAAATTTGATAAAATTAAAATTTTCTCCCTTACTGGTTCAGAAAATTTCATCATGGCATAGACCGCGAACAATGTGACAATTAGCGCAATCAAGGCAGAGATAATGGATAATGTAATACTATTTTTAAAACCTTGTAAAATATAGTCATTCGTAAAAATGGCTTCATATTGCATCAACGTAAAGCCTTCACTATTTTGAAAGCTTGTTATGAGCATATAAAATAACGGAACAAAGAAAAACAATAATAGTAAGACAAGAAAAGGCGAAAGCCAGGCAATGGATTGCCGCTTCGATATCAACACAATCACTTCTTTCTATAAATTACTTGCGGCTTAGGGGGATAATAGCCGCTCCTGTTAAAGTGGAGCGACTATTATTGTTTAAACTTCTTTTGGTGTAAACACACCTTCTAGTAGGAGTGGTACCATACCATCAGCAGGCTCAATAGCTAATAAATGACAGCATAATGGTGCAATTTGTAATTGCGAAATAATCCCTTCTTTAATACCAGCCTTTACAAAATCAGAAATGACAAACAGCGGGACATGTCGATCCTCATGGGTAGTTCCGCCATGGTTGCCATCACTTGTCATACCATGATCAGCCGTAACGATGACCTCATAGCCTTGTGCCATACACTTAGGAATAAATAAGGAAAGTAATGCATCCATTGCTAAAACTCGATTGCGATATTGTGCGGAATCTGCCGTAAATTTATGACCATCATCATCAACATTCATTGGATGGATATAAAGAAAATCAGGCTGCTTTTGATCCATTAACCATGCTGCATCAGCAAATACATGACTATCAGGATAATGATCCTCGAAATAGAACAAACCATTTTCAATAGGTAACTGTTTATCAAGCTGTAATCTATCCTCCATATGGCTAAATGGCGCTCTATTGTATAGCTCACTTACCCAATAATAAGCAGAGGCTGCAGTGGACAAACCATGTTCCTTTGCGACATGAAAGACACTTTTTTGATTCGATATACGTACGGTCATATTGCTTGTAACTCCATGAACAATGGGGGGTGTCCCTGTTAAGATCGTCTCATATAAAGGTCTTGATAAGGATGGCACCTCTGAGCAAATTTTATAGCGAGCGGCCACCTTACGTTCGACTAGATGGTGCAAGAATCCCATATGTGTACAGGCCGTATCAAAACGTAGCGCATCGATCACAATGAGTACCA
>NZ_DAMDAY010000063.1:0-24012 GCF_032093475.1 Lysinibacillus sp.
TTCGTACGATTTTCTCTAATGCATCTAGAGGCTCTCCTCTATTACCTGTTGCAAGAATGATAATTTCATCATCTTGATATTTTTGCATTTCTGAAATCGGAATAATTGTATCTTCTTCAACTGTTAAATAACCTAGCTGTACGCCTAAATCAACAGCCTTTTCCAATGGTTTACCAACAATCACAACTTTACGGAATGATTTTTGGGCTTGGGCAAAAACTTGTTGAATACGAATAAAATTCGATGCATAAACAGCTACTAAAATACGACCTGGTGCTGAGTGGAATGTTTTTGATAATTGTTCTTCAATCACAATCTCCGATGTCGTATATCCTGGTCGTTCAGCTTCGCACGATTCAGATAAGAGAATAAAGACACCGTCTTCTCCTAATTGTGCCATTTTTGCTAAATCAGGTTTGAATTTACCTGTTGCTGACTGATCGAATTTAAACTCTCCTGTATGAACAATCGCGCCTTCAGATGTATGGAACACCACCCCTAACGAATCGGGAATACTATGTGTTGTGTGGAAGAATGTTACATACGTTGAATTGAAATTCATACGACTTCGATTTGTTACTTCAAAAAATTTCACCTGATGTGGTGCAGGTAATTCTTTTAAATGTTCCTTTGCTAATGCAATTGTTAATTTTGATCCGTACACAGGTGCCTTTATTTTTTGTAAAACATAGGCAATAGAACCGATCGCATCTTCATGACCATGTGTTAAGAAAATACCTTTCACACGCTCTTTATTTTCTTCTAAGTACGTAATGTCAGGAATCACGATATCTATGCCTAGCATCTCATCTTCTGGGAACATTAAGCCGCTATCCACTACAAATAGCTCTTCATCAATTTCTACTACGTACATTGCTTTCCCAATTTCGCCGACCCCCCCAAGAGGGATGATACGAATTAATTCATTTTTCTTTTTTGTCAATTTATTTCCTCCTAAAAAATATCCCGAACAGCAACCACTTAACATTTATTATACGGTTTGCAAAGCTTTTGCACAAATTAAAAATACATGTTTCACGTTGGAAATAGATTTTCTTTTATTTGCTTATTATTAGGAGAGGGATCAGCAGATATTGGATAACTTGTATCATGATAGTCATATTAGTATTTTTGAGGATGAGAAGTAATGGATTGAGGGGTCTTTCATCTTTTTTCTAGCATACAAAAACGAGGCTGAAAGAATCTCAGCCTCGTTGCTTTTTATCTAAAACTTTTCGCTTTTTCTTGATACGTATCCCAAATTCTGTCGAAGTTAGCTTTCTCTTGATCTGTCATTTCCATCATTGGTAGACGTACATTGAGTGTATCAAAACCTAATTTTGTCATCGCATATTTAATAGGCGAAGGATTTGGTTGAGCGAACAGCGCACGTACTAAAGGTAATAATGCTCGGTGAATTTTGGCTGCTAGCTTATGATTTCCTTCTTCAAACGCTTTAATCATTAATTGCATATCATTGCCTACAACGTGAGCTGCTACGGAAATAACGCCTGCCCCGCCAATTGCCATTAGAGGTAATGTTAAGCCATCATCTCCACTATAAACTAAGAAATCATCTTCTGGGTCAACATTCTCGATAATATCACCCATTTGATCTAAATTACCACTCGCTTCTTTAATCCAAGCTATGTTTGGAATCTTGCTTAACGCAACAGAAGTTTCATAGGCAACATTGACACCAGTACGCCCTGGGACATTATAGAGCATAACAGGTAAACTCGTTTGTTTAGCAATTGTTTCAAAGTGAGCAAAAATCCCACGTTGATTTGGCTTATTATAGTATGGAGCTACTAGCATGATGCCATCGGCTCCATTTTCTTCTGCTTTATGAGTCATTGCGATAGAGTATGCCGTTTCATTATCCCCTGTGCCGGCAATAACGGGTACACGACCAGCTACTTTCTCTACTGTAAAGCGCACAACTTCAATTTTCTCCTCCGTTGACATCGTTGGGTTTTCAGAAGTCGTACCACAAGCAACTATACAATCTGTACCGTTATCTATCAAATGATTAATAATACGTTCTAGTTCTGGATAATTAATCGTGCCATCATCTTTGAACGGCGTAATCATTGCCGTTCCAATTCGACCTAAATTCATCCTTACACCCCTCTTATAGTAAGTTATCCTCAAGCATTGCTTCTGCAATTTGGATAGAGTTTAATGCGGCGCCTTTTAATAAATTGTCAGAAACGATCCATAGATGGAATCCTTTGCTATTGTCTAAATCTTGACGGATACGTCCTACAAAAGTAGCGTCTTCCCCTTCTGCATAAATAGGCATTGGGTAAGTTTGTGTTGCAATATCATCTTGTAATATCACACCTGGTGCATTGCGTAATACGTCGAAAATTTCTTGAATTGACGCTTCTTTCTCTACCTCAATATAAACTGATTCAGAGTGACCTGAAACAACTGGCACACGAACACAAGTAGCAGCTACTTTTAGCTCTGGTGCATGCATAATTTTTTTGGTCTCATTAATCATCTTCATTTCTTCGTATGTAAATCCATTATCTGTAAATTTATCAATTTGTGGAATGACATTACGAGCGATTGGGTAATGACGTTTATCACTACCAGACGGTAAAATAGTTGCTTCTACATCTTTACCTGCTTCCCAGTTTGCGCTTTGTGCCTTTAATTCTTCAATAGCAGAAATACCTGCACCTGATACTGCTTGATAAGTTGAAACAATTACTTTCGTTAAACCAAATGCATTACGAATTGGTTCAAGTGCAGCTACCATTTGAATTGTTGAGCAGTTTGGATTCGCAATAATCCCTTTATGCTTCGCTAAGTCGCCACGATTCACTTCAGGAACGACAAGCGGTACCTCTGGATCCATACGGAAATGGCTCGTATTATCAATTACTACTGCACCACGCTTAGCAGCTTCAGGTGCAAGCACAGCTGATACTGACCCACCAGCTGAGAATAAAGCGACATTGACGCCTTCAAAAGCTTCAGGTGTCGCTTCTTCAATTGTATATGTTTGACCATTAAATTCGATTGATTTTCCTGCTGAACGAGCAGAAGCAAGAAATTTAATGTTCCCAATTGGGAATTTACGTTTAATTAACTGCTCCATCATTTTCGAACCAACTGCCCCTGTTGCCCCAACAACTGCAACCGTTAACTGCTTTGTCATCTGTCATCTCTCCTTGAATACATGTTTCATAATGTGTGCTATTGTATCACAAAAATACTGAAAATTGTGTGTAATATATGATTTATTTGAAATATTGTATCAACAGCGGTTGTAATTGCTTTTTCTGCGTAATTGCTGCATGAACAGTATCCACCATTTGATCAAAATCAGCAATTAAAGAATTCGGTTTGGAATGAGGGGAATCTTGACCAAATGGAATAAAATAGATGTTTTTAGCATTTAACAACTTCATAATATTGATACCATTTAAGCCAAGTGCATCGTTGGTTGAAATACCTAATACTACAGGAGACCCATTACGTAAAGTTGCCTTCGCTGCCATTAATACAGGACTATCTGTTGCTGCATTAGCAAATTTACTAATGCTATTGCCTGTCATTGGCGCAATGACCATTGCATCTAAAGGATTGGATGGTCCAAATGGCTCCGCCTCTTTTATAGAAGAAATAACCTTTTCACCCGTTAATGCTTCTATTTTTGCAATCCACTCTTCCCCTGTCCCAAAGCGGGTAGCCGCATGTAAAACGGAGTGGGTAATGATAGGAATAACTGTAGCCCCAACATCAATAAAATTTTGAATTTTAGGCACTACATCTTCATAAGTACAATGCGAAGCAGTAATACCTAGGCCAATTCGTTTCCCCGTTAACAATTTTCTTCCTCCTCTATTGCCTTGCACAATATTGTAGCTGCGTCATGTGCAAAGTATTTCCCAGGCAATGATGGCAATAGTACATACGTTTGTAATTGATCAGCATCTATATCTAAACAGCCTGGCTCTGAGGCTAAATCATATAAAACTGCTGGAACATGCTCAATAAATGACTCTGTAATCCATTTTGCTGGAATTGTATTTATAAAAATGCTATCCGTAATAGACCATTGACGGTCATCTAAATTTGTAGCTTTATAACCATATGCTTTTGCTTCACTCACTTGTACAACTGAACGTGCCACAATATGAACATTCGCACCCATTTTAACAAGTAAAGAGGCGAGCATTTTGGCGATACGACCGAAGCCTGCGATCGTAAAATTTTGTCCGTAAATACATTTTTGCTCGAGTCCGTAGAACGTGGCGATAAATCCCTCCGCTGTTAACCGAGCATTTTGCCAAATAAACGATTCTTGTTGTAAATAACAAATGGATTCATTTTTCTCCAGCAATTGCTTCCAATGCATCGTTAATCGACCTGTATAAAATTTAACTTGTGATATGCCATATAGTTGCTCAACTTCTATTTTCAACGGAAGAATAGGTAGGATAATTTTATTTGGTTGGAATTCTAAAACAAGTTTATTTAACTCTTCGTTCCAAACTGTCGTTCTTTTATAAAACACTGTTCTCGATGGACTTCTTAGCATTGTTGCTAATTCCTTTAATCTCGAGTCCTCACCGATAACAAGCCATTTTTCGTTTTCCAAAAGCTCACCTCACTGTAAATATTCTGATTGTACTGTAGATGTCTTATTAAATAAAATCCGATCTTCTCCAATTAATATAATTTCATGCCAAGGTATCATTTCACTAACTTTCATCTTCTTTTTTTGGAATGGTAATTTATCTTTCACAATCTCAAATCCATGTATTTTTCCTGTTTGCACATCCAATAGGCATTCTGTATGTGCTAAAATGCCAAAATGTACGCCACCCTCAATTTGAATTAATTCTTTATCCACCATCTCAGATAGTAGCATGCCTCATCTCCCTCCTTGAGCCGTTACCTCAATATATGCCGAGTTTTTGCAAATCGTGCCCCCTACCAAAAGTAGGAATATGTTGCATTTTTATCACCTACTGTATATAGTGTATATATACAGTTATAAGAGGTGAGGATTTGTGCATATTCATTTAAGTAATGCTAGTGATAAGCCTATTTATGAGCAAATCACCACACAACTCAAAGAGGCCATTCTAGCGAATAAATTTCAAGCAGGTGATGCACTACCATCTATTCGTGCCCTAGCAAAGGATTTAAAAATAAGTGTGATGACGACCAAACGAGCATATGCCGATTTAGAGCGAGATGGCTTCATTGAAACAGTCGCTGGAAAAGGAAGCTTTGTCACCGAACGTAATCAAGATTTTTTACGCGAGGAGTTACTACGTCTGGTGGAGGAACATTTGCAGAGGGCGGTAAGAGCAGCGAAAACAGCTGGTCTTTCTAAAGAAGAAATGCAAGAATTAGTATCTTTACTGTTAGAGGAGGAAATTTAAATGAATGCCATTGAAATTCATGGTCTACATAAGATTTTTGAAGGCTTTTCCCTTAAAGATGTAAGCTTTTCAGTCCCTCAAGGAACGGTAATGGGCTTTGTCGGTGAAAATGGGGCAGGAAAATCAACTACCATTAAATGCATGCTGAATTTATTAAAAAAAGAATATGGCGAAATATTGCTTTTTGGTCAGGATCATGTCGAACATGAGCTATCGATAAAAAACGACATCGGTGTAGTGTTTGACGATTTACATGTACCTGAGACGCTAAATGCGACGCAGCTCGACAAGATTATGAAAAAGGTATTTCAAACGTGGGATTCTAACTATTACTTTGAACGATTGACTCAATTTAACGTACCAAAGAGGAAGAAGATCAAGGAACTATCACGAGGAATGAGGATGAAGCTGTCGATTGCATTAGCCTTGTCACATCATCCAAAATTATTGATTTTAGACGAACCAACAAGTGGACTAGATCCTATTATTAGGGATGAAATTTTAGATTTATTTTTAGCATTTATGCAGGATGAAACACATAGCATTTTATTTTCTTCTCATATTACAAGTGATTTAGAAAAAATTGCTGACTATATTACGCTCATCCATAATGGTGAAATTTTATTGAGTGAAAGTAAAGACGCTCTATTATATGATTACGGCATTTTCAAAGGGAGTAGTGAGGAAGTAAGCGTATTGCCAGAGCATGCCATTATAAAAAAACGAAATGGAGCATTCGGAATTGAAGCCCTCGTTCTGAAACATGAAGTAAACGAGGCTTTCCGACTCGGAAAACCTTCTATAGAGGATATCATGCTATTTTTTGTGAAAGGTAGTGTTTAAATATGATAGGTCTTATAGTAAAAGATTTAATGACTATTCAACGTCAATTGAGATCCCAGGCATACGTTGTTCTATTTCTTCTTGTGATGGCGATCTTTATGCAGCAAAGCTCAATGCTGCTGGCTGTTATTGTCTTTATTGTAACGATTCAAGCTATAACTGCTCTTACCTACGATGAGCAAAGTAGCTGGGATAAGTATGCCAATACCCTACCGATTTCTAAAGGGGATATTGTTCTTAGTAAATATATACTGAGTGTATTGCTTATGATCATTGGTCTTATTATTGCACTGCCCATTATATTTCTTATCAATTATTTTACCGATCAAGGTATCACCACAGATTTTTTCCTAACATTTAATATGATTGTGACATTGGCTCTCTGTCTGTTAGCTGTATTATTACCTATTTATATTAAATTTGGCTCCATTAAAGGAAAAATGGTTTTGATTGCGCTTTGTTTTATCCCAGGCTTCTTGTTAGGGATGTTTAAAGAGTATCTACCCAATATACCCTTCACTTTTTTAAATGTTAAACAGTTTATGTTTGTAACACCATTTGCCGGATTATTAATACTTTGGCTATCCTCGTTAATTTCTACAGCCATTTATAAAAGGAAAGAGTTCTAGGGAGGGGTTCTATGCGAGCATTATTGTTACAAAGATTTGTCGTACAAAAATGGTCTCTCATTTTTGCAATGGCCTTATGTCTACTCCTTAATTTTGTTCACTTCTCCTTCGTGGATAGCCCTTCCATTGGTTTGGTGATCGTCGTCATTTCGGCCACACTTGTTGAAAATTTATACAGAGGAGATCGACAAGTAAACTGGGAAGTGTTTGTCAATAGCCTACCTCTGTCAAAAAAGGCGCAATTGCAGTCTGATTTCCTTTATTGCTATGGCCTTATTACTCTGCTCTTTCTTTTCATTGCACCAATCTATTTCTCTCAACCCGAAGCTTCTACAGATTTTTTGGAGCATTTTGCTATGTATTTCGCTTATATAAGCAGTGCTTATTTTCTCATCTGTAGTCAATTTTATATTCAGCAACTTCAAGAAAAGGAGGGAATGCGAACTATCAGAATGCTTTCGGCTACCTTGCTGATTATTCTGCTAAACTTTGTTGTTCATTACTATTTATCATTAGTAGCTGGAAACTTATTCACCTTAGTGCTCCCAACAATTGTTAGCATCCTCATTAGCGTTCTTACGTTCCATAAATGTCTTCATTTATATACGACAAGAGAAATTTGCTAACTATTCATTGAAAAATAGGCTGCCTTTATTGGCAACCTATTTTTTATCAATGACAACATGTATCAATTTGTCATTGGCAATATCAATCGTAAAGGCTTTGCCAAATCCTACGATATACCGCCCAGCTACTGGCGTTAACTCAAATAATGAGAAATCAAGTGAACGTAACATTGCCATCATTTTTGCATTAAATAGTTGATCAAAGGCTGCAAATACTTTCTCATGCCCTTCATTGCCCAAATTTTTAGGCTGACATTGCCAGCGTGCTCGCTCTGTGGCAAAAGGATTAGCTGTTACTGCTTCATCCGCTACACAAATTAAATCGACTACTTCTGACTTCTCCATTAGCTGGTAATGCTCTGCAATCCGACTAATATAAATATAAAATTTTCCATTTAGTCGTACAAAAGGGGCTGTACTACTAAAAGGCCTGCCTTCTCCATCCACGAAGCTTAATACACAATTTTTTTTATTTTGAATAAATGCTTTATAGTCCTGTTTTACTTGTTCCAAATCGATTGCTTTTGGCATGCACTTTCCTCCTAAGCTTTTACCGTATTTTTTAATTGAATTCTTGGAGCACCATCCCATGAAACATATTGAATTTCCGCTTCCATCCGATAGATTTGTTGAATCATCCGCTCTGTCATGACTTCATCTGGTGTACCCATATGAGCTCTTTTTCCATCCTTTACCACCACTATTTGATCACTGTAGCTAGAGGCTTGGTTTAAATCATGGAGTACCATCACAACGGTCATGCCCATGTCACGATTCAGCTCTCGCACTAATTCTAGCACTTCATGCTGATGCGCAATATCTAAGAATGTCGTGGGCTCATCTAATAATAAAACTTCGGGCCGTTGCGCTAAAGCCATGGCAATCCATGCGCGCTGTGCTTCTCCCCCAGACAAGGCAGCAATGGGCTTTTCTTTATAATGTGAAAGACCAGTTTTTTCTAATGCCCAATCAATAATGTTCTCATCCTCTGCATTGAGACGCTCAAACCACTTTTTATGTGGATAACGACCATAGGCCACTAAATTTTTGACAGATATATCAGTTGGGGCTTGATTTTGTTGACTAAGCATACACATTTTTCGAGCAATTTGTTTTGAGGATAATCGACGCATATTTTCCCCATCAAACAAAATAGTTCCTGTCTGGTACGGCTGCATCCTTGCAAGGGCCTTTAATATCGTTGATTTGCCAGAGCCATTCGGTCCAATGATGGATAGGATTTCGCCTTTTTTCACATCAAAAGAAAAGTCATGGACAACTTCCTTTTGTTCATAGCTGATAGATAACTGTTCAATCTTTAACATTAAAACGCCTTCTTTCTCATTAAGTATAAGAAGTAAGGTCCACCAATGACGGCCATTAAAATACCTGCTGGAATATCAAGAGGTGCAAATAATGTCCGCCCGCCAGTATCGGCAATCAATAAGACAATCGCCCCCAAGGCCATACTCATCGGCAACATATACTTATAATCTGAGCCAACGAGTAATCTAGCCATATGCGGTACGATTAATCCAACAAAACTAATCATACCAACTGCAGCGACTGAAATAGCTGCTAGAAAAACAGCTAAAATAGATAACATAATACGAATACGCGTTACACTTTCTCCTAAATTGGTCGCCACCTGATCACCTAAACGAATGATATTGGCTTTGCGAATCGCAAAAATGGATAGTACCCAACCTATGATGGCATACAAATAAATCATATGTAGTGATGCATTCCCTTTTGCAGCGAGACTACCATTCATCCATTGCACAGCTGATGGCAAACGATCACTATAAAGAATCGATAAAAATCCAATGACTCCGCCGCATAAAGCGTTCACGGCTACCCCCGATAAAATAATAGTGATGGGTGTAATGCCTGTCCGTCTCCAAGCGAGAGCATAAACAATTGCAGCCGCAATCAATCCGCCCACAAATGCAGCTAAAGGAATGAAGTGTGTCAACTCTGGATTTGCTAAAAGGATGAGTAATACAAAGGCTGCTGCCCCGCTTGTTACCCCTGTTAATCCAGGATCTGCTAACGGATTGCCCATAACTGCCTGCAATAAGGCACCCGAAATGGCAATACTTGCACCAATAATTAAAGCCAATAACACTCGAGGTAATCGGATATCCCAAATTATTGTTGTATATACACCTTCCTGATCATGTCCATTGAGAAGGGTGGTTAAAATATTAGGAACGGAAATATGAACACTACCTAACCCGACCGCAATGATTGCCACTACTATCGTAACCACAAAGGTTGTAATTATAATCATGCGACTTCTTGTTGTATGAATCATACCTTTACCTCACGAACTTATTTATAGAAATAATCTGCAATTGTTGTCAGTGCTGTTTCTACATTCGTAATAGATGTTACACCGAATGTGCTGTAATCAAGTACATAGATTTTATTATTTTTATAGGCTGATAATTGTTGCCAAGCGCTATTTTTTTCAATTTCTTGTTTAAATTTATCTTCATTTGCCCCGTGGTCACCCGATGCTAACACAAAAACAATGTCTGGGTCAGCCACAATAATATCTTCAAGATTCATAGGTGAATAAGTTGAATCTGCTTTTAACACAGATTTCGCAATATTGTCTGCCCCTAATCGTTCCACTAAGCTTCCTAAATAAGATTTGTCGTTCATTACCATAAAGGAATCCGATGTACCGATTACAAGCATTACGGAAGGTAATTCTTTGCCTTGTGCTTGAGCTTCTAACTCTTTTTCCTTTGCTACGATTCTTTGTAAAACGTCATTCATTTTTTCTTCTTTAGCAAAGTACGTACCTAGCACTTTAAAGCTCAATTTTAAGTCCTCATACGAATCTGTCGGTAAATAAGCTGTCGGCAAATTCATCCCTTGAAGTGCCTGATCGAGCGAGCTTTGTAGGGAGGAAGCTCCAATTATTAAATCCGATTGTAAGCTCGAGATGACCTCTAAGTCAGGTGACATAGGTGAGCCTATTTTTGTAATCGAATCAAAATCTGTTGGTATAGGATTGGTCGATGTTGGTACCCCTACAGGTGTAATTCCTAGGAGATGTAACATTTCTGTTAATGGAACCGAAGTGGTTACTATGTTTTCTGGTATGGTCGTTGGGAAGCTTGCTAATGCTTTTTGAAAGGCTTCTTCATCTACCCCATCCTGAATCTTGGCTTTTTGTACTTTAGCTGTATTAGCTGTTTCTTGTTGCTGTGTTTCTTCTTTCTTCACCTCTATGTCGATATTTTTATCTTCCTGCTCTACACAGCCAACTAGTGTTAATGAAATCACAAAGGTACTAGCGATAAGCCATTTTTTCACCTATATATCCTCCAATCAACTTTTTAATTGAAAATGATTTTCAATATCATTTATACTATCAAAGCTAATTGAGAATTACAACACCTAATTGATAAAGAGGAAAACACGAAAAAGGAGAACTTCGAAAATAATCAAAGTTCTCCTCTTACAATTATTTAATTTTGTTGACTTTATTCACTAGGACCGATAATCGAAATAGCTGGTTCTGCTTTTAATATTTTAGCAATTAGACGATCTATCGACTCCATCGATACAGCATCTATCGAGGCAAGAACATCGTCTACAGTTCGATGCTTCCGATGGACAAGTTCACTCGTTCCATTGCGATTCATACGAGCACCCGTCCCCTCTAATCCAAGAACGAAGCTCCCTTTCAGTTGCTCTTTCGCATTATCAAGCTCCTCCTCCGTAACACCGCCTGCAACAATATCCAGTAACGTGGCATCAATCGTATGTTGGAGCTGTGCTAATTGTTGACGGCTTGTACTACCATAAATCGTAAAAGCACCAACATCTGCATAACAGGATTGATAAGAAAAAATAGAATAAGCTAACCCGCGTTCTTCACGTACCTCCTGAAACAGACGAGAACTCATATTGCCTCCAATAATATTGTTCAGAGCAATAAAGCTATACATATCTGGATCTTTTACACCGATTGCTGGATAAGAAATGGCTAGATGGGCTTGCTCTGTATCGCGTATTTTTGTAATCTCTCCCGGATAAAATGGAGGATTTGTTAGCACAGGCGCTACAGCATGTGGTGAAGGCTGATATTGTCCAAATAAATCTTCAATCTTTTGTAAAAGCTGCGGAGAAATATTTCCTGCAATAGAAATTACAACAGACTCTGGACCATAATGTTTGGCCATATATTGTCGAATTGTTTCTGCTGTAAATGTCTTTAACGTAGCTGCAGTACCAAGTATTGGACGACCAAGTGCGTCATTCGGATACATGACACTCCATAGCTTTTCATGTACATCATCATCAGGAGCATCTTCGCTCATTAATATTTCTTCTAACACCACTTGTCGTTCTTTTTCTAATTCTTCCTCTGCAAACGTAGAATTAAAAAACATATCAGCAAGTATTGTGACAGCGAGCTCTGCATGATGATCTAAAACTTTTGCATAGTAACATGTATTTTCTTTAGACGTGAAGGCATTTAGCTCTCCTCCAATTCGATCAAATTCTTCCGCAATTTGACGAGCTGAGCGAGTAGCTGTTCCTTTAAACAACATATGCTCAATAAAATGTGTAATACCATTCTCTTCAGGTAGTTCATAGCGGGAACCTGCATTCACAAAAATACCTAATGCAACTGATCGAACATGATCAATCTGCTCAGATACAATACGAACACCATTTTGACATGTATGTACTTGAACCAAAAAATCTCCCCCAATTCTTAATTTCTCTATTGTATAATTCCTAACATTCTTTTTGTTACTATCTAAAAAGGCTGCGCAATCATACGCAGCCCTTTGATCATTTTTATTTTTCTTGTTCAGCGCGTTCTTTTTCCTCTTGAATCACAACTTTACGAGATAAATTCACACGACCTTGCTTGTCGATTTCAATCACTTTAACAAGTAATTGATCACCAAGTTTTAAGACATCCTCTACTTGCTTCGTACGTTCCTCTTGAATTTCGGAAATGTGAAGTAAACCATCTTTTCCTGGGAAAATTTCACAAAACGCACCGAATTTTTCAATACGCTTCACTGTTGCTAAGTAGTATTCCCCTACTTTTGCTTCACGTACGATATCTTCAATTATTTGTTTTGCACGAGCATTCATTTCTTCATCAGCAGAAGAAATATAGATTGTACCATCTTGTTCCGTATCAATCTTAACGCCTGTCTCTTCAATAATTTTGTTAATTTGTTTACCACCAGGTCCAATTACATCGCGAATTTTATCTGGATTAATTTTCACAATAACAATTTTTGGTGCAAATTCAGATAACTTTTCACGTGGTTCTGAAAGTGTTGCTAGCATTGATTCTAGAATATGCATACGACCAACCTTAGCTTGTGTCAGTGCTTCTTCTAAAATATTGCGAGATAAACCATCGATTTTAATGTCCATTTGTAAAGCTGTTACACCTTTAGCTGTACCAGCAACTTTAAAGTCCATATCTCCTAGATGGTCTTCCATTCCTTGAATATCCGTTAAAATTGAATAGTGTTCACCTTTTTTAATAAGACCCATAGCAATACCTGCCACTGGTGCTTTTAATGGAACACCTGCATCCATCATCGCTAATGTTGATGCACAGATAGATGCTTGAGAAGTAGATCCGTTCGATTCAAGTACTTCTGATACACAACGAATTGTATATGGGAATTCTGATTCATCTGGAATAACTGCCTCTAACGCACGTTCACCTAACGCACCATGACCAATTTCACGACGGCCTGGTCCACGGATTGGGCCAGTTTCCCCTACAGAAAATTGTGGGAAGTTATAATGGTGCATAAAGCGTTTCGATTCTTCAACACCTAAACCATCAATAATTTGTACATCACCTAGTGCGCCTAGTGTACAAATAGATAGTGCTTGTGTTTGTCCACGTGTAAACAGACCAGAACCATGTGTACGTTGTAATAAGCCTGTTTCAGAAGAAAGTGGTCGAATTTCATCTAGCTTACGACCATCTGGACGAATCTTATCTTCCGTAATTTGACGACGAACTTCATCTTTAACCATTTTATCTAAAATTGTATAAACTTGTTTCATTGTTTCATCATCGGCTTCTTGTTCTTCATAAGAAGCGATAATACGATCTTTTACAGCTTGAATCGCCTCATCACGTGCATGTTTCTCCGCAGTTTGAATAGCATCATGCATATCCGTCTCACAAGCTGCTTTTATGTCGGCTTGAATCGCCTCATCAATTTCAAATAGTGTCACAGGTAATTTTTCTTTACCTACTTCCGCCACAATTTGCTCTTGGAAAGCAATGATTTTTTTGATTTCTTCATGACCGAACATAATTGCTTCTAACATAATTTCTTCTGGAACTTCAAGTGCCCCTGCTTCAACCATGTTGATGGCATCTTTGTTCCCTGCAACAGATAAATGAATTGTCGAATGATTCGATTGTTCTACTGTCGGGTTTACGATGAATTCTCCGTCAATATAACCTACTTGTACACCAGCTATTGGCCCATCAAATGGAATATCTGAAATAGCTAAAGCTAATGATGAACCAACCATTGCTGCCATCTCTGAAGTACAATCAGGATCGTTTGACATAACCATAGAAATGACTTGTACCTCGTTACGGAAACCATCTGGGAACATCGGACGAATTGGACGGTCGATTAAACGGCTTGCTAAAATCGCTTTTTCAGATGGACGTCCTTCACGTTTAATAAAGCCGCCAGGAATTTTACCTGCAGCATATAGACGCTCTTCATAGTTAACTGTTAGTGGGAAGAAATCAAGTGGTTTAGGTGATTTAGACATTGTTGCTGTAGCAAGTACAGAAGTATCGCCATAGCGTACTAGTACGGCTCCGTTTGCTTGTTTTGCTAACTGTCCGACTTCAATTACAAGTGGACGGCCAGCCCATTCGTAGGAATAGACTTTCTTTTCGTTCATTCAATGAACCCCTCTCTATTATAAAAACACTTACTTCGTCTGTATGTACTAATAGTAAGTGTACCAAAAATGCTTGTTCTATGCTAAATAATATTTCATGAAATAATCATACATTTAAATTCAGTTATTGCCAATTTATTTAAGATTTATTTCTATATTTAATTGAAAAAGCATTTTGGTATATGGATTTTTTTATATTGATTCCTTCTTGACGAAAAGTAATGTATGTAAATGGAAGTAACTGTTATCAAACATTATTTTTTCTAGTGCAAGTTTTAACAATAGCTTTATTATAACATGGTGCTTAACATACAACATCTTACTAGTATAAAGAAAGTTCCGTATGTAGTAAAGTTTAAGCAATGGCTTGAGTGAACATTGGAAATGCAAGCCCCGAAAAACTATCTTTTACTGGCATGTCTGACTAATAGTCTCTCTTATAATTGAGAATAGTATTTTTATATTGATCAGTCTTTGTTGTGTAATAAAAAGTTATGGCTCTCTAATGAACAAAACCTAGGATAACCACTGCTTAGAAACATAAAAAAACTGTAGACAAACATAGGTTTGTCTACAGTTTAATACAGGAATACTTCCGCCTTTAATTAGCGACGTAAGCCTAAACGGTTGATTAGTTCACGGTAACGTTGTACGTCAGTTTCACGAAGATATTTTAATAAGTGACGACGACGACCTACCATTTTAAGAAGACCACGCTCAGAGTGGAAATCTTTTTTGTGTGTACGTAAGTGAGCATTTAGAGCGTTGATTTCCTCTGTTAATACTGCAACTTGTACTTCTGGTGAACCAGTGTCACTTTCGTGAGTACGGTACTCAGCGATAATTTCGTTTTTGCGTTCTTTTGTAATAGCCATTTGTATGGACCTCCTAAATTATAATTAATCCCCATTAGCACAGTAAACGTTGGAGTCATCGAAATACCGAGCTAAGGTTAAGCATTTATGCACTTATGAATGTTACCATAAATCAGTTAGTCAAGCAAGCAAAACGTAGACCTGAAGGATGTGAAGACAATGATGAAGTTAGCCTTCCAAGTCGTTAAAGTAGCGAATTGCTTCTTGTTTATCTTTTTCGATTTGTGTCTTCAACGCCTCAATACCATCAAATTTTCGTTCGCTTCGAATCCGTTTATACCAAGCTACATGTACTTCCTCACCATAGATATTTTTATCAAAGTTTAAAATATGAACTTCAATTGATAATTGCTTATCATTCGGATCTTTGAAAGTTGGTTTGTAGCCCACATTGCAGACCCCATCATACCAGTTATTTTGCACTAGTAAACGGACAGCATAGACACCACTTGCTGGAATAAAGGTTCCTTCTAATGCTTGGACATTCGCTGTAGGGAATCCGATTGTACGACCTCGTTTATCACCATGTACAACTATCCCATTGATTTCAAATGGTCTCCCTAATAGCTTTGTTGCCTCTTCCATATCGCCCTCTTGTAATAGCTTACGAATACGGGTAGAGCTAATTTTCTCAATATCGTCTGTTTTCTTCTCAACAACTGTTACACCATACTCACCATTACTTAGTGTACGCATATCGTCCATTGTTCCTTTACCAAATGCTCCAAACGAATAATCAAAGCCAGCTGTCACATGTTGAATATTTAATCCACGAATAAATGTATCAATAAACGCTGCTGGTGAAAGCTTGGCAAAATCTGATGTGAAATGGACAACAAACACTTTATCCACACCCTGTTCCTCAAACAGTTGTAATTTCTGTTGTAAGAGTGTAATATAAAACACTTTTTCGTTCCGTCCACCAAGGACTAATGAAGGATGTGGATCGAATGTCATCACTGCAGTTGGAATTTGACGTTTGTCCCCCTCTTCCTTAGCTGCCTTGATCACTGCTTGATGCCCTCTATGTACACCATCGAAAAAACCAAGCGCTAGTGAATATGCCTGCATGCTTTCTCGTTGCTGTAATTGATGTGGGTATTTTAAATGAATGACCTCCATTGAAAAATCCTCCTACTCTATCGTCGGAAACATCTTGTGTGGCTTCATCAAACCATCCTTCGTAGGGTGAGCCTGATAAACCGCAACTGCCTTTCCATTGATTCCAAACACAATTTTATCATGACTCTTTAATAATGCATCTGCTGGAAGCACTTGTCCATTGAAAATTTCTTTTTCATTGGCGGCAGTAATCTCAATATATGGATAGTCTGCTAATGCATACTCGACAGGTAAAATACAGGTAGTTACTTGCTCTGCATCCATTAGCTCTGCAACTTGTGCTAATGTAAAACAGTTGTCACGTGTAAAGGTACCAGAGGCCGTTCTTACAAGCTCCTTCATATGTGCTGGATAGCCTAGCGCTTCACCAATTTGCACAGCTAATGTACGAATATAAGTCCCTTTACTACACGCGATTCGGACAGGAAATGTTATTTCTTGCCCCTCATATAGTTCTACCTTGTCAAGAAGCTCTAAATCATAAATGGTTACTTGACGAGTTGGTCTTTCAACCGTTTCGCCTTTTCGAGCATATTCATAGAGGCGCTTCCCATTTACTTTTACTGCTGAAAACATGGGTGGTGTTTGTTCAATAGCACCTGTTAATGAAGCTAGAACCTCTAGTAATTGCTTACGAGAAAATGTTTTCACTGTCTGATCTTGTTCAACCGTTTCGCCTTCTGCATCTTCCGTTGTCGTTGTACGACCTATCGAAATGATAGCTTCATAGGTCTTCCCTGCATCAGTTAAATATTCTGCAATTCGAGTTGCTTGACCAATACAAATTGGTAGCACACCTTCAACACCTGGATCCAGTGTACCTGTATGTCCAACTTTTTTTGTCCGCAAAATTTTGCGTAATTTAAAGACACAATCATGGCTTGTCATGCCTCTTTCTTTCCAAAGCGGTAAAATACCGTTCATATAGCTCCTCCCAATTGCCTTCATTCATTTCGCAGTGCATCCTCACTGCTATCATTTTTTACAGTATGAAGATAAAAAGTCTGCCTGCATAAACATGCATGTGGCAGACTTTTTCAACTTATTCTTTGTGTAAATCTCTTAGCAATGTATCAATACGGTTACCATATTCAATCGATGAATCAAATTCGAAGATTAATTCTGGTGTACGTCGTAAACGAATGCGTGACCCGATTTCAGAGCGAATAAAGCCCGAAGCTTTTACTAACGCTTTAAGCGTGTCCTCTCGTTCACGTTCATTGCCTAAAGATGTAATATAAATTGTCGCTTGCTGTAAATCACCTGTTACTTCAACACCTGTAACCGTAACAAAACCAACACGCGGATCT
This sequence comes from Lysinibacillus sp., assembly GCF_032093475.1. NCBI lineage: Bacteria > Bacillati > Bacillota > Bacilli > Caryophanales > Bacillaceae > Lysinibacillus > Lysinibacillus sp. Next base: position 17,759 of record NZ_DAMDAY010000063.1, read on the forward strand.
TTTATTTTACGACCAAGAATATCACCGAGCTCCTTTTTCATTTGCTCAGCAACACGGTTTGAACGTAGAGACATATTTGTCACCTCTATTTCGATGTACAGATAGTTGTGTGTACCATGCTTTCGTAAGCTTGGACAACTACCTATTACTACTTATAAATAATCTCGCCACACATTAAGCTGTTCCCATGACGGATTTGACTCTAAATAGTGGAGCGCGTGATTAATTTCGCGTTCAGCTGCTTCTTTAGACGAAGAAACAGCAACAAGTGCTAATTTCGTACGCTGCCATACATTTTGATGGTCAATTTCCGCAATAGATACATTAAATTTCTGCTTGGTGCGGGTAATCATACGCTGTAGGACAGCACGTTTTTCCTTTAACGAATGGGCAGTTTGAATAATGAATTCAACTTCTGCATACACGATCATTAGACGCGTTTAACTTCTTCCATAATATAGGCTTCAATAATATCGCCTTCTTTAATATCGTTGAAGTTTGTAATGGTAATACCACATTCGTATCCTTTTGCAACTTCTTTTACTTCATCCTTGAAGCGTTTAAGTGTATCTAGCTCACCTTCAAAAATAACTACGTTATCACGAATTACACGAACACCTGAATCACGTGTTACTTTTCCTTCAGTTACGTATGAACCAGCAATCGTACCAACTTTAGATACTTTAATTGTTTGACGAACTTCTGCTTGACCAATAATTTTCTCTTCGAACTCAGGATCAAGCATACCTTTCATTGCTTGTTCAATCTCTTCAATTACTTTATAAATAATACGGTGTAAACGGATATCTACGCCTTCTTCTTCAGCTGCACGCTTTGCGTTTGCATCTGGACGTACGTTGAATCCAATAACAATTGCATTTGAAGCCGCTGCCAAAGAAATATCTGATTCCGTAATAGCACCAGCACCTGTGTGAATGATTTTCACATTTACGCCTTCCACATCAATTTTCATTAATGAGGCAGCCATTGCTTCAACAGTACCTTGAACATCAGCCTTCACAATTAGGTTAAGCTCTTTCATTTCACCCTGACTCATTTGTTCAAATAAGTTATCAAGTGTTACACGTTGTTTTTCTGAACGTTGCGCTTGGATTGCTGACATCGCACGAGTTTCCCCAACTTGGCGTGCTGTTTTTTCATCTTCAAAAACAACGAAGCGGTCACCTGCTTGAGGTACATCATTTAAACCTGTAATTTCCACTGGTGTTGATGGTCCAGCTTCTTTTACACGACGACCTTTGTCATTCACCATCGCACGAACTCGGCCATACGTATGACCAACAACGATTGGGTCACCTACTTTTAACGTTCCATCTTGTACTAAAAGTGTAGCAACAGAACCGCGTCCTTTATCAAGCTGCGCCTCAATAACCGTACCAAGCGCTAAACGATCTGAATTTGCTTTAAGTTCGCCAACTTCCGCAACAAGTAAAATCATTTCTAGTAATGTATCAATGCCTTCACCTTTTAATGCTGAAATTGGTACGAAAATTGTATCGCCACCCCATGCTTCAGGAACTAGGCCGTGCTCTGTTAATTCTTGCATTACACGATCTGGATTTGCTGATGGTTTATCCATTTTATTCACAGCAACGATAATTGGTACTTCAGCTGCTTTAGCATGATTAATCGCTTCTACTGTTTGTGGCATAACACCATCGTCAGCAGCAACTACTAAAATTGTTAAATCTGTAACTTTCGCTCCACGTGCTCGCATTGTAGTGAAAGCAGCATGCCCTGGTGTATCAAGGAATGTAATTTTCTTGTCGCCTTCTGTCACTTGGTATGCACCAATATGTTGTGTAATACCACCAGCTTCTCCAGCTGTCACTTTCGTGTGGCGGATAGAATCTAATAATGTTGTTTTACCATGGTCAACGTGTCCCATAATTGTTACTACTGGCGGACGTTCTGATAGATCTGCCTCGTTTACTTCTTCAGTTTGCTCGAAGTGAGTTTCTAAATCCGTAATATCTACACGGATTTCTTCTTCAACTTCTACACCATAGTCTGCGCAAATTAATTCAATTGCATCCTTATCTAATTCTTGGTTAATTGTTGCCATTACACCAAGCATAAATAGTTTTTTAATGATTTCCGATGGCTCACGGTGTAATTTTTTTGCTAATTCTGCAACTGATAATGATTCAACAAAAGTAATTTTTTCTGGAAGTTCCTTTTGTTTTACTGGTATTGATGGTTGATGCGTTTTTGGATGGCGACGTTTGCCTCCATGAATCCCTGGTTTTGGACGTTGGTTATAACCACCGCCACCTCTACGATTATTATTGTTATTATTATTATTTTGTGTCATATTTCTATTTTGATTACCTTTTGTATTCTTAGATTTTTCGTTAGACGAATTTGAGTTTTGCTGTGCGTGTTGCTGATTGTTTGCTTTAGGTTTAGAAGTAGCAGATTGCTGCCTTTGTCCCTCTTGCTTCTTCACCGAATGCTGTGGTTTTTGCTGGCCATTCGATTGAGGTCTTTGTGCCATGTTTTGAGTTGATTGTTTTGCTACATTTTTCTCAGGTGTTGCTTTAAATGATTGGTTTAACTTAGCCACAATATCTTTCTCCAACATAGACATGTGGTTTGTTACACTCACATTTAATTTACTTAGTGCTTCAATAACCTCTTTACTCGTTTTATTCACTTGCTTTGCATATTCATGAACTCTGATTTTGGTCATCTGCTCACCCCCGATTAGTTTTCGTTGAGTAGACTAGACAATTTACTTGCAAAACCTTTATCGGTAATAGCTAAAGCCACTCGGGCCTCCTTACCTGTAGCATGTCCTAGATCATAACGATCTCCAATTACATGATACTCAACGTTGTAGTACGTGCACTTATCTTGAATTTTCTTGCTAGAGTTTTTAGAAGCATCGTTTGCAAGCAGTACTAACTTAGCATTGCCATTGCGGACTTCCTTTACTACTAACTCTTCTCCTGAAATCACTTTACGTGCTCTTGCCGCAATCCCAAGCAAATTAAATATTGCTTGATTCATCATAAAATTGACTCCCTACGAATCAGCAAAATCAGTTCTTCGTATATTTCTTCAGGAATTTTCACATCAAGTTGGTGCCCTAATACATTTTTCTTACGTGCGATGTCAACTGCCTTCTCTGATTTCGAGACATACGCACCACGTCCTGGTTTTTTTCCAGAGACATCTACACTTACTTCGCCCTCTTTGGAGCGAACAACACGTATCATCTCTTTCTTCGGTAGCATTTCTCCAGTTGCTACACATTTACGAAGAGGTACTTTTTTGTTTACAGCCATAAGAATCACCATTCCTCTCTGAAGCTTGTCGTAAGAGGTGGACAAGTCATGCTCTACTTGACGCTCTGACAGTATTCAGTCGGCGTAGGGGGCCCACTGAATACTGTCAGCTGACTTGTCACACGGGCTTTCTTACTTATTCTTCGTCGTCTTGATATAAGTCTACTGCCACATCATCAAAATCACTTTCTTCATCGTCAGCAGGGATGAAAGTGCTTGTAGCAGAAGGATAAATACCTAGCTCACGAGCATCTGTCTCACTCTTAATATCAATTTTCCAACCAGTAAGCTTCGCAGCTAAACGTGCATTTTGCCCACGTTTACCAATCGCAAGTGATAATTGATAGTCTGGAACAACAACTGTTGTCGATTTTTCTTCCTCATTCACTTGAACGTCTAATACCTTTGATGGGCTTAAAGCATTCGCAACGAATACTACTGGATCTTCAGACCATTCTACGATATCAATTTTTTCACCATTTAGTTCATTGACAATTGTTTGTACACGAGCGCCTTTTGCCCCAACACATGAACCTACTGGGTCAACTTCTTCATTATGGGCATAGACAGAAATTTTAGAGCGATCTCCCGCTTCTCGAGCGATTGATTTAATCTCAACAATGCCTTCATAAATTTCAGGTACTTCCATCTCAAATAATCGGCGTAATAAACCTGGATGTGTACGTGACACAATCACTTGTGGACCACGTGTTGTACGTTCAACTTTTGTGATATACACTTTAATACGATCATGAGGATGGTAAGATTCACCTTGGATTTGTTCGTTAATTGGCAGAGCTGCTTCTACTTTACCTAAACCTACATAGATATTTCGAGCATCTAAACGTTCAACAACACCTGTTACGATATCATCTTCACGGTCCACATATTGTTCATAAATTAAACCGCGTTCCGCCTCACGTACACGTTGTGTCACCACTTGTTTAGCCGTCTGAGCAGCAATGCGTCCAAAATTACGTGGCGTTACTTCCTGCTCCACGATATCCTCTAGCTGGTAAGCTGGATTAATTGCTTTTGCATCTTCTAAAGCAATTTGCAAACGATCATCCTCTACCTCTTCCACAACATCTTTACGTGAAAATACGCGAATAGAGCCCTTATCTAAATTTAAGTCCACACGAACATTTTGTGCTTGGTTAAAGTTGCGTTTGTAAGCTGTAACTAATGCCGCTTCAATGGCTTCAATTAACACATCTCTTGAAATTCCTTTTTGTTCTTCTAGCGCATTCAGCGCATCTAACAAATCACTACTCATTTTATTTTCACTCCTAAATATGCATTATGCTGAAAAATCGATGGCAAGTCGTGCCAATGCGATTTTTTCTTGTTCAATTGTTACTGTTATTTTACGCGTTTTAATACGCACTTCCATCACTAATGTATGTTCATCGTATGACGTTAAGTAGCCTTGGAATTCCTTCATGTCCTTGATGGGCTCATAGGTTTTTACATAAATAAATTTGCCAATTGCTTTTTGAAAATCAGTATCTTTTTTTAATGGACGCTCTGCTCCAGGTGAAGAAACTTCTAAATAATAGTTTTGTGTAATTGGATCTTTTTCATCCAATAGCAAACTTAGTCGTTCACTAACTTGAGCACATTGGTCAATGTCAATTCCACCCTCAGGCGTATCAACGTAGACACGTAAAAACCAGTTACGTCCTTCTTTGACGAACTCAATATCCACTAGCTCAAGATTTAACTCATCCACAATTGGTTTAGCGAGCTCTTCAATTAAAGATGGTACTTTGCTCATTGTTTCCTCCTGTATCTATCAAATTCTAGCGTATGAACTGTTCATCACTGCCATTGATTCAGTAATGAACCTAAATAAAACAGAAATTCCACCAGTTGCTTTGGTGAAATTTTACGGTCTTACCTGCTGTTAGTCAAAATTTGTTTTGCTACGGTATAACAACAGAAAAGAGCGGGAAGGACCCACTCTTTTGCTGGAAAAATATCAACAAATTATTACCATAAGGATAGCACAGTTCTCGACACAATGCAAATTTCCTTCATTGAAGATAACCATATTGTGTCAGGAATTTGAAATTCTCTGTAACGTAACCTGACAAATTAAATTCCATACTAAAATAGTGATAACTGATTGGCATCAGGCATGCCTTCTAGACAACCAAGTTGATCCATGTATTCAATAAGTGTTTTCGATACACGACCACGTTGCTGTAAATCTTCCTTCGATAAAAACTCTCCCTCTTCACGGGCAGCTACAATCGTTTTGGCAACGTTGGTTCCAAGCCCTGGAATTGCATCAAATGGCGGAATAAGCGAATTCCCATCTATGACAAATTCACTTGCCTGTGAACGGTATAAGTCAACTTTTTGGAAGCTCATGCCTCGTTCGCACATTTCTAGTGCAAGCTCCAGCACCGTTAATAAGTTTTTCTCTTTTGTTGATGCATCTAAGCCCTTCATATTGATTTCATCGATACGTGCACGAATCATTTGTGAACCCTGAACCATTGCAATTAAATCAAAATCATCTGCACGGACAGTGAAATACGCTGCATAATACAGGATTGGGAAATGTACCTTAAACCATGCTATACGTACAGCCATTAAAACGTAAGCTGCCGCATGGGCTTTCGGGAACATGTATTTGATCTTTTTACATGATTCGATATACCAGCCAGGTACTTTATTAGCAAGCATCTCGGCTTCAAATTCCTCCGATAAACCTTTCCCTTTACGTACAGACTCCATGATTTTAAATGCTAGCGATGGTTCTAAACCTTGGTAAATTAAATACACCATAATATCGTCACGACAACCAATTACTTCCTTTAGCACACATGTGCCATTTTGAATTAGTTCCTGTGCATTGCCGAGCCATACGTCTGTTCCATGGGATAGTCCAGAAATTTGCACAAGCTCCGAGAATGTTGAGGGCTTTGTATCCTC
>NZ_DAMDAY010000064.1:0-11315 GCF_032093475.1 Lysinibacillus sp.
AAAAACAATAATTCTGCCGTCAATTAAATAGCGACAAACACTATCGGGTCTTACGGTCATGTAATATTGTGGAAATGGTGAAAAAGGATTGTCTTCAATTAGTTGTTTCAAGACTGAGACATCAGTAATTAAAGGATAATCAATTTGATCGATTCGATTTCTTAAATTCTCTAAATTTTTCTCATTGACTATGTTTTCCATATACATAATAGAAATTTTTATATTTGCCTCGGAACCAATGATACGGTTTTCATTTTTTAGCATAGGGCTTTGAATGCGCCTACGCAGTAAAGAAATATTCGTTTCTAACGATTCAGTAAAGGCATCCTGTGGGCCAATAACAGTTGATTCTGTTTCTGTGTTAGCAATTGCCCTGGTCGGTGCACTATAAGTATCAACACTTACCAATCCGTTCGTTTCATGAAAATATAAAAGCGTTTGCCCCGCATTTAATTTTTTGACAGCTTCACTAATTTTCTTTGAATCCACATATTCAGAAATTTGATGTATTTGTTTAATATTATTGGCTAAAGGGATATAAACCATCGTTTGAATGGTCATCTTTTCCACTAAAGAAGAAAAGTAAATAACCGTCACATCTCCTTCTTCAGTAGAAGTCATTTTAAATTTAACATCATCTACTTCGTAAGTTTCCTGTTTTAGTTTAGCAATTATTTGCCAAGCTGCCTCGTCCATCCAAACGATCCCCCTTTGCTCAATTTTCTTTTTAGTTTATCTGGTTCTTCATGTAATTATGCTAAAAAATGAAAGCTATATATATAAATAAAATAAGAAAACCCATTGCCAATTAAGGCAACGGGCTTGAATTACGATGACATTTAAAATTTAACACATCTTACTAAACAATTTCTGAACAAATTTCTCTGAAATAAAAAAGAAAACCACTCTATAACAAGTGGTTTTCTTTCTTCATTCATTTAAGAATTAAAGTTTTACGATGTTAGCAGCTTGAGGTCCGCGTTGGCCTTCTTCTACTGTGAATTCAACTTTTTGGCCTTCTTCAAGTGATTTGAAACCTTCACCTTGGATTGCTGAGAAGTGAGCGAATACGTCTTGTCCGCCTTCTACTTCGATGAAGCCAAAACCTTTTTCTGCATTAAACCATTTTACTGTACCTTGTGTCATAATCAATGACCTCCATTTTAAACTTATTAAATAAAATCATAATACTTTAAAAAAAACACATACTACAAAAAGTATTAATCAAAAAACGAATACTCTTTGTAATATGTGAATTCATTGTTTGTTTACGCACGATTTTATTAACTTAACTATATAACAAAAAATTATATTTGTCTAGTCCAAACGTAAATTTTTTTAAATTTGGTCTTGGAAACCAATTTGGTTAAAACCTTTGATCTTGTCTAATTAAAGTGATTTACTAAAAATTCACAACATAAAAGGGACATTTTTTTGTATAAGTAGCCTTTTTTTACACAAATTAATAGGGAGTGTATCGCACGCACTTATTTGGTTGTGACGCTAGTTGACCGTCACAGCCTCCCCATTTGTTACTTAGGGTCACTTTAAAGCCCGGTGACCCTAAATTATTTCTTCACCTGTTGAAGCAAAGAAAAAAGCATCTCTTTTAAAGATGCTTATTGAGACAATTCTTCAGATGAAGTTTTTTCAAACTCTAATATATGTCCATCTATTTTTGCTTTTTCTTGTTCCTCGATAAATTCTTCTTTTAGTTCATCAAGTCTGGAATTATGTGTTTTTTGATAACCCGGAAATAGATTGTAATCTACTGGTTTCCCCATAAGTTCACCTCTTATCTCAGTTTTTATTTTATTATAGGGTATATTGATATTTTCTGACAATTGTTTATACTCTTTTTGATTATATGGACTGACAAGACACTACAACTGAAGCCTTATAAATCATTGATAAATATACATAATGGCCTAGGAAAATATTATTTGAATACTATGATTTCATTAAACCTTTATTAATATAAATGTCACTATTAAAATAAAAACACTCATTTGACGTTTCTATAAAATAGGTGTTCAAGATTACCCCTCTCCCCTCCCCATATATGATGAAAAAATCTTAAGAAATCTTCATAAATATTCTCAATAATTATTAATAATTGCCATTTACAATAATGAAGGTCGACAGTCAACACATGTTTTATGTGTGTGGACCATGAACAGAATCAATTAGTTGGGAGCGTTTTATCTTGGGAGTAACAGAAATTATTATTAATATTCGAATTTTAATGTTGCCCGTCATCATTATTATTGGCATTGAGTTTTTGCTTATTGCCCTCTATTATTTCGTTTATTATAAAAAACAACCATCCGAACGAAAAAAACTAAGTATTACTAAAATGATGCTTGGCGCACTCTTCATTGGGTATATCGTATTTGTATGTGAGCTAACGATTATTGGACGTGGTTCTTCTCATTTCCTAGAGATGAATCTTCAACCATTCAGTGGTTATATCGATGCCTGGAAAAAATACTCGTTACGTGATCTTCAAAATTGTATTTTTAATATATTAATGTTTGTGCCGCTTGGGATTTTCTTACCCTTACTTTTCTCTAAATTTAAAGCTTTTAAGAGGCTTTTCCTTGTAGTCGTATGTGCTACACTTTCAATTGAAACATACCAAACACTTACAGGAGCAGGGATTTTCGAGCTTGATGACTTATTCAACAACTCACTTGGTGGGGTTATCGGATACCAATTATACAGACTAGGGGCTTCTATTGTTCATCACAAAAAAGTAAAAATAAAAAGTCTTGTTGGAACTTTGGCTATCCCTCTTATCATGGGATTGATTTTTATTGGGATGTCATTGGTATATGCTCAACAAGAATTTGGACATCTGCCAATAAACGCTTATACAAAATCCAATATGTCAGGTGTTCATGTATCTACTTCATTGCAATTAGACTCAAACCCTACTGTTGCGCCCGTTTATAAAAAAATTATTTATAATGAAGAAGTTGAAACATTGTTGCAAGATAAATTAGGGTTATCGGAGTTGAGTGCAAAGAATTATAAAGACGACCGAGAAATTTTATTGCAAGACAAAGCAGGTATGCAATATACATTATTTATAAGTTCAATGGGGAATTGGTCGTTAACAGCGAATAATTATTCGCAGCAAGCGACATCGACTGGTCAGGAACACTTGATTGATAAGGCGAAGGCATTGATGGACGAACTTTCTATCCTCCCTCAAGAAGCAGAGTTTTCTGTACTGGAAAACGGGGAATTTGAATGGAATCTTCCAGATCGTCCCGATTTAAATGTCGACTATTGGTATGGGGATGTAGTTCTTGATCTTACACAAGATGGACGTGCATATTCATTAGCCTATAATGTTCAAAGAAATCAATTTACACGGGAAGTAGATATCTTGTCCCCTGCTGAAGTATATGAGCAAATAAAGAATGGAGAATTTCCTCAAATAAAGTATAATGCACTCGTTACAGAAGAAGAGCTGGTTCTAAAAAAAGACGATCAGCTTGAAATTGAATTAATCGAGCTAACGTATATGTATGACACAAAAGGTTTCTATCAGCCAGTATACAACGTTTCTGGAACATTAAACGGAAACAACTGGTTTACACTAATACAGGCAAGAAAGTAATCCTTCTAAATCTAAACCATTACTTTAAGAGATGAAAAAGACCAGCTAAGCTAAAATTTTGCTTTGCTGGTCTTATTTGAGCTTTAGGCTTTCTTTTTTGAAGGGTATCCGATAGAAATAGCTATCATTCCGCAAATACCAATAAGAATGGGATAGATCGAGTATTGCAGCATACTTACTGGTGATATTTTGGCCACGCTTGCGGCAGCAAGGAATTGAGCCCCATACGGCAGAAGCCCTTGGACTGTACAGGAGAAAATATCTAATATACTTGCGGATTTTCTTGGCTCAATGTCATATTGTTCAGCAATATTTTTAGCAAGTGGCCCAGCAATTAATATCGCAATTGTATTATTAGCAGTAGATAAATTCGTTAAACCCACAAGGCTAGCAATGCCGAATTCAGCACCCTTTTTCGATTTAATTCTACTTGTCGCAAGGTGCAGCAAAAAGTCAATGCCTCCGTTAAACTTAATAACCTCTACCATTCCAGCTATTAATATGGCAAGAAAGGCGATTTCATACATACCGGACATGCCTTCTCCAATCGTTTGCAGAAGGCTCATCAAGTGATAGCTACCATCTACTAAGCCAACAGCACCTGCAAGGACAATCCCTAGTGCCAGCACAAGGAAAACATTCATCCCAGATAACGCTAAAATGATCACTAAAACATATGGTACAATTTTAACCCAATTATAGCTTACATGCGCCACTTGTGCTGTTTCACCCATTGAAATGATTGCTAAAATAATGCTCGTTACAATCGCTGCTGGCAATACAATCCAAAAATTAACCTTAAACTTATCCTTCATTTGTGCGCCTTGTGAACGTACGGCAGTAATGGTTGTATCTGAAATAAAGGATAAATTATCACCAAACATTGAGCCACCAACAACAGCCGCCATCACTAAAGCAATAGAAAGGTCTGTAAGATCACTTATTCCAACGCCTATTGGAGCTAATGCAACAATCGTTCCCACGGATGTACCCATTGAGAGGGAAATAAAACAGGCAATGATGAACAAGCCCACAACCAGTAAGTTTTGCGGAACGACCGATAAAGCAAAGTTAACAGTGGAATCTACTGCCCCCATACCTTTTGCAACCTCTGAAAAGGCCCCAGCCAAGAGAAAAATAATAACCATCATCATGACATTTAAATTCCCTGCACCTTGACAAAAAATATCAACTTTTTTCGTAAACGATTCTTTTCGATTCATGGCTAGAGCCACAGCACCTGCAATGGTGATAGCAACAATGACAGGAAAGGCATAAAAATCACCTGTAATAACCCCAGAACCAATAAATAATATCATAAAAACAACAAATGGGATCAGCGCCCATGGATTCTCTTTCTTCACTGTTTTACCTCCAAAAAAATTAAAATCAGCCTTTTTCCATAAAAAAAGGCCTCATCTTGAATGAACAAGAAGAGGCCTTATATTGAAAATACACCTCTTATCTATCAAGTCATTTCTTGCTGGATTTGGCACAGTAACTTAATGACTAAGTTCCGCTGCCGAGATTTCATCGGGCCAGTCCCTCCATCTCTCTTGATAAGAAGAAAAAATATTATTTTTTTGACACAATATTAAAAGATTAAAATAAAAAATTAATATTTGCAACAAGTTTTTTCTTTAACTTCTATACGTACATAGATTTTCCGATTAATCTTAGAAGAAATCTGCTTATTGTAGCTGATTTTGTGTATTACTGAATAACGCCGATAGCGGATATTCCATCTTGCTCCTCGGGTATTCATCCTGCTTCGCGGGTATTTCACCTTACTCCGCGGGTATTCAGCCTTGCTCCGCGGGTATTTCGCCTTGCTTCGCGGGTATTCAACCTTGCTTCGCGGGTATTCAGCCTTGCTCCGCGGGTATTTCACCTTGCTCCGCGGGTATTCAGCCTTGCTCCGCGGGTATTCAGCCTTGCTCCGCGGGTATTTGCCTGCTAAATAATAGAATATAATCCCAGGTCGCTTATTGTGCAACTAACAAAAAACCAGGTGCTCTTCTAAGAAGAACGCCTGGTTTTATTGTGAAAGTGAATCTTACTAACTTACTTAGTTTTGATTCGTTATAATACTACGCTAAGTTGAGGCAATGAACAAGTTAAAATATTTTCCAACAAAATTTTAGGGAATTTTTATGTTTTTTCGAGCATTTCAGGAACCCGTTTCAAAGGTATTAAATTTTGTAGTGCTCATTATTTTCTTTAAAGTAAGTAATAATAAAGTCCCGTAACTGTTGAACGGCAGCTGACGAGATGGAATTTTTTACCCAGGACAGACCTACTGTATACGTTGGATGCATATTAGCTATTTTTACATAATGTAAATTGAACTTTCTACAAACCGATATGGGCAACAAGGCTACACCCTGTTCCAGCTGGATAATTTCTGCCAGGAGGGTTGAATCTACTTCATAGTTTTTGATAGGCATAAATCCCGCTCTTTCACAAAGTGACGTTGTAAAACGGCTATATTCTGCATTGTTGGCTAAGGAAATAAAGGATTCATTTGCAAACTTAGCTAGAGAAACCTCTGATTGACCAGCCAATGGGTGATTAGAAGGCAACACAAGTACTACATCCTCTGCCACAAGCACACAGGTTTCAATTTCTTCATCAATGATTGGAGGGCCAGCTATGCCCAGATCAATATCCCCTTTCTTTAAATTTATACGTATATCATCCCTTGTCTCAATTCCCTGTTGAATTTTGGCATGAGGAAAATCATTAATATATTGACTAATTAGTCCAACGAGAAATCGGGTATTTGATATGGCTATTTTAACTGTACGAGCATTGATTTCATCAAGTGATTGAATATCCATTTTTGCATTTTCTAGTTCGATAAATACCTTATTAACATGCTTGAGCATAATCTGTCCTGCAGCACTTAATTCAATATTTCTTCCTTTTCTATGAAATAATTTTGTGCCTAGTTCATCCTCCAGACGTTTTATAGTCAAACTTAAGGATGGCTGTGCAATATTTAACTGTTGAGCCGCCTTCGAAATATGCTCTGTATTTGCTACTGTTTGAAAATACTTCAATTGTAAAAGTTCCATTTCGCTTAAGCCCCCTAATTCATTTATCTAAATAAATATATTTATATCTTATTATGTATTAGACGCAATGTAAAATCCGCATTAAAGTAGTTATTGTAAGAAGACAAAGTTGAAAGAATGGTGGTTTTTCATGAGAAAAGATGAAGTAATGAGACAATTCACAACACCGTTGGATGCAGGTGCTTATCCCATTGGACCTTATCGCTTTTATAACCGTGAATATTTAAATATCGTCTATAAAACAGATATGGAAAAACTTAAGAAAATTGTTCCAGAACCATTGGAAGTGAAGGAGCCCTTTGTCAAATTTGAAATCATGAAAATGCCAGATGTTACAGGGCTAGGTTCTTATACAGAGTGTGGTCAGGTCATCCCTGTTAGCATGGATGGTGAAGAAGGTGATTATTTACATGCAATGTATGTTGATAGTCTCCCCGCCATTGCCTCTGGTAGAGAAATTGCTGCGTATCCTAAAAAATTAGGTAAGCCTAGTTTATTTGTAGATTCTGATACATTAGTTGGTCTCTTAGATTATGGTTCATTAAGAGTGGCTAATGCAACAATGGGATATAAACATTTCCCACTGGATCATCAAGAGGCACTGAAAGAAATTATCAAACCCAATTATATGTTGAAAAAGATGCCTGGTTATGATGGACGACCAAGAATTTGTGAGCTAGTGAGAAGTGAAATTACGGATATTAAAATACTGGGAGCATGGTCAGGTCCAGCGAGACTTGAACTTTTTGCCCATGCACTTGCCCCAATGGCTGATCTACCAGTGTTAGAAGTTGTATCAGCTTCCCATATTGTTACAGAACTATCGTTGGCATCACCTACTGTTGTCTACGATTATTTAACTGAAAAATAGAAAGAACACTAATCCATACATTATCTAATCAAGCAATGACGCCGTATGGAACTATGCAGATGAAGCTATTAGAGAAACAACGTGACAAAATACAAATAGCTAAGCTTAATTGAATAATTAAATAAACCAAGGAGGCATTTAGATGAGAATCGCCGTTTTAGGAGCAGGATCTTTAGGAACAATCGCTGGTGCATATATTGCTGCCGGTGGACAAGATGTCGAATTAATTGATGTTTATCAAGAACATGTAGACGAATTGAATCAATCAGGGGCAAAAATAACAGGAACTACTGACTTTCAAGTGAAAGTAAAAGCCATTACGCCTAAAAATATGTCAGGAACTTATGATTTAGTTTTACTGTTAACAAAACAATTGTATAATGACTCGGTTTTACAAGGCTTACTACCATTTTTAAATGAAACAAGTGTCGTTCTTTCTTTACAAAATGGGATTCCAGAAGAAAAAGTCGCTGCAATTGTAGGGCGAAATCGTGTGATTGCTGGATCAGTTGAGTTTGGTGCTACATTCATTCAACCGGGCATATCTAGTTTGACAACAGAATATAACCACTTCAAACAATATGCATTTCAAATTGGTGAATTAAATGGAGAAACAACAGAAAGAATTAGACAAATACAAACAATTTTAAATCTTGTAGGTGGCACACACATCTCAGACAATTTAGTTGGCACAAAGTGGTCTAAACTATTAATTAACAATGCTTTTAGTGGTCTTTCTGCCGCGCTCAATACGAATTTTGGTGGCGTTCTTGATCATGAGACGAGTAGTATTAGCGCCGTGCATATTGCGGATGAAACGATAAAAGTGGGGCATGCTGCTGGAGTACAATTTGCCAAAATGAATGGCTTCGATATAGCTTCATTAGAAGTGAAAAAGGCTCATGATATCCCTGAACGTGTCAAAGCCTTCCAACAATTGATGGCATCCTCTAAACTACTTAAAGCAAGTATGCTACAGGATTTAGAGAAAAAACGTAAAACGGAAATAAATTATATTAATGGAGTAGTATCGGAGCTGGGCGAAAAGCTGGGTGTTGCCACACCTTTTAATAACCTTGTCGTTCAATTAGTAAAACAGGCAGAAGATTTACAGAGCGTTACTAATTTTGAAACAAACATGCCATTCTTTGCTGAACTAGTTAATCATCATTAAACAAAATGACCAGTCACTCTTCACAGAGTGCTGGTCATTTTGCGTTTAGGTAAAGACTATGAAAATCTTCTTGAATAGACTAACATATTGTTCTGAACAAAATCTGAACAATGATACAAAAAAGACTAGACCCTACAACATGCTGTAAGTCCTAGCCTTTTAAGTGAAAGTGAATCTAACTAAATTTTTGCTTAGCTTTTGATTCACATTATAATACGAATGAACAGCCTAAAGGTTTCATATTTTTTTAATAAAATGGGTCTCCCTACACAAAAAGACCAGGAAATCACGAAAATGTGATCCTGGCCCTTTTGTGAAAAGTGAATATTACTCGTTTACTTTAGTTTTTTTGTATTCTACTAATAAGTTAGACGGCTGTTAGTTAAAAAAGTTACATTTATTTTTAAAATTTTTTATTTAATTTTATAGTATGATCTATCTTCCCCTCTCGTATAATCAAAGTACTGAAAACTTGACAAAAAAATTATTTTATGCTAAAATTTACATTTAAAATATTGTTTTGTATAATAGGATTCTCCTGGCCAGGGGAATCCTATTTTTTTGAGGAGTGTTAATATGAATAAACAGCAATCTAGTATCACTTCATTAATAGCTGCCTTTAGTAGAGCTTATCATAGTCAAATGGATACACCGAAAATTTTTGATGATTATGTAGCAAAAGAGTTAATCTCACCTGAAGAGTTTCAAAGTATTCAAGATTACCTGATACAAGGCATCGACTTCTTTAACAAGGACATGGCTATACCAACTAAAGACAATGTAAAAAATTTAGTAAAATGGATAACGCAAATTCAACTCGCTCCTACTCCCTTGGCACGTGCAGCATACAACGAAAATGTCTTGCATCATGAAATCCGGCTTGGTATCGAGCAATATGTCATTTTAGGCGCTGGCTTGGATACTTTTCCTTATCGTCATCCTCAGTTAGAAACAGTTGTAGAAATTTTTGAGGTTGATCATCCTACAACCCAGGCTTTTAAGAAGAAACGATTACAAGAAGCATCACTTCCACCAATGAAGCATCTTCATTTTGTTTCAATGGATTTTACTAAACAATTCCAATCTCAACCCCTCTTTGAGCAAGGGTTTCAGTATAAAAAGACGTTTTTTAGTCTGTTAGGTGTCTCCTATTATTTAACGAAAGAAGAATTAGCAAGTTTACTCACTCACTTATTTGCTCTTGTTCCATCAGGCAGTTCCATTGTGTTGGATTATGCCGATGAAACTCTCTTTCAGGAAAATGGCCTTTTTAATAGAGTGGACAACATGGTGAAGATGGCTGCTGCAGGTGGCGAGCCGATGAAATCGTGTTTTACTTATAAGGACATGGAGAAGATGTTAGATCCATTGGGTTTACTCATATACGAACATCTTACCCCTCCTGCTATTCAACAGCTTTATTTCCAGAATCGGACGGATTACTTATCAGCTTTTGAAACCATCCATTACATGCATATTGTTAAAAAATAAGTATAGTTAATTTATTTTTATATTATTCTTAATTTTCTTTCTATTTCCCAGGCAATTAACTATTTCAATATATAAATTTAGTATACTATAGTAGTGTAAAGCTAATTAGCCTTACACCTCCTAGATTCGTTACTAGGGTCACTGTGAATGCAGTGGCCCATCTATTATTAACAACAACCCTTAAAAGGGCCAACTTAAAGTTTTTTACTAAAAAATAAGCCTCATCCCAAGTGTATGCACGTTTACTAGCCAGACAAGCGGACATGCTCTGCTTATCCTAATAACAGTTTACAAAAAGAGTTACCTCAATATCACTTTTTGATTATTTTGGCTGTTATTTGCTTATCCTTAATAATGTTGGACTATCTTTGCCCTTTTCCTTGAGGAGGTGCCGATCATCAAGCACACACTGTCATTCATACTATTGCTTTTCATTATTCTTTTGTTAGGTGGATGTTGGAGTAAACGAGAGTTAAACGAATTGGCTATCGTTACGGCCTTTGGGGTCGATAAATCGGAGGAGCTTGTTGAAATTTCCGTGCAAATTGTTAACCCTAGTCAGGTAGCCTCAAACAAAGCCTCTAGTTTCCAAGTCCCTGTTTTTACCTACCATGCTAAGGGAAAATCCTTATTTGACGCCATGCGAAAATTAACCACTTTGACGCCAAGGAAACCCTATTATTCCCATGCGCAAATTATAATCATCGGTGAAGAGATGGCTAAAGAAGGAATGAATAGCATTTTAGATTTACTACAAAGGGATCCAGAGGGTAGAAGCGAATTTAACATTATTATTGCCCATGAATCGACTGCCCAAGAAATTTTGAGTATTTTAACACCATTAGAGGATATTCCAGCTAGTAAATTGTTTAAATCCTTAAAGGATACTGAAGCAACCTGGGGAACGACTGAATCTGTTATTCTCGACGATTTAGTTCAATCTTTGGGTCATATAGATAATAGCGCCGTATTACCTAACATTCAAATTCATGGTGATGCGGATGCTGGAAAATCTAGCAGCAATGTTGAAAAAATTAAGAGCCCCGCACAATTACAATATGGTGGACTGGCTGT
>NZ_DAMDAY010000064.1:11325-23900 GCF_032093475.1 Lysinibacillus sp.
GGCTGTTTTTAAAAATTATAAGCTTATTGGTTTTTTGACAGAAGAAGAAAGCAGAAATTATAACTTTTTACACAATAATATTAAGAGTACCTTTGAAACGCTTGCCTGCCCTGAGCAAGGGAAAATATCGACAGAAATTATTCAATCTTCAACAAAAGTGACAGGACGTATTCAGCATGACATTCCCTCGATTACGATTCAACTGGATATTGAACAGAACGTCGCTGAAATAAGCTGCCCTCTAGATTTAACCAAGCCCAAAACCATCGATGCTCTAAATAAAGCAACGAGCAAGCAAATTAAGGAAAGTATAGAGCGCACAATCCAAACGATTCAACAAACCTATCAGGCTGATATTTTAAAATTTGGCGAAGTACTACATCGTGAGGATTATAAAGCTTGGAATCGAATAAAAAAAGATTGGTCGACTCTTTATCCAGAGCTAGAGGTTAATCTTGTAGTCGATGTCCAGACAAAAGGAGTAGGTACCGCAACAAAATTAAAACTCAATAAAAAATGACCAGTCGCTACGATGACTGGTCATTTTGTTTTTAGCGAACAGCTTCAAATGTCATGAGTGACGTTTCTTGACTTGGCTGTTTAGTATACATGTAGTTTGCTGAACAAGTAATAGTAGTGAAACCAATACTTTGTAATAGAAATTTAAATTCCTCTACACCATACCAACGCAATGGGAACTTTTGTAGTTCCGTATCCACTAATTTTCCTTGTCGCCATTTTTCATATTTTAATACTGTTAATGTTTTCTGCTCCACCCAGTTCATGGCTATCGATTTTCTTTCAAGCGCAATTCCTTCATCTTCCGAAATTTGATAATAGGTTGTCGCCATTTCTCCCGTTTTCCAGTCTGTCGGAAATAATAAATCAATGATAATCCGTCCACCAGGAACTAGATGCTGATACATACACGTTAACGCAGAAACAGCCTCCTGATAACTTTCGATTAAACAGAACGAGCCAGTAGGCATAACAATCGCCTCGTATAGCCTACTTAATGAAAAATTACTGACATTGCCCTCATAAAGCACTGGTGTCAGCCCTCTTTCTAGACATTGTTTTCGACAGGAAGCTAGCATTTCCGGAGAATAATCAATCCCCTCTATATCAATGCCTTTTTCCTTTAAAGGAATATAGAATCGACCAGAGCCAACTCCAGCTTCAAGTACCTTACCTGTAATACCCTGCAATCGTTCTAGATAATATTCAATATCCCCACCAAGGGAGTATCCTACTGGTTTTGTAAAATCATAAAGCTCTGTGCTTAACGGTCCGTAATTTTTGTACATTTTTTCTCCTCCGATTGTTGCGGAAGAATCAAATTTTTAATCCCCCCACACCTTCATGTTATTTAGTGTAAATACAGAGCTGACTTTCATTATATACCACTCACTTTCTTGTAAATTTAGTTAAATTATACATTTATTAATTAATTTTCTCAATGTTACTATTGATTTCTAGTTGATGACAATTTAATGTACGAAATAGCACAAATTATCAAAAGCTCATCCACCATAAACGGTAATATAGAGGCAAGAAAGGATGATGGTATGGATTATTTTGAAAGAATTCAAAACGCCATAGAGTTTATTGAGGAAAACCTTCAGGAAAAGTTAATGATTACAGCTATTTCTTCCCAATCTTACTTTTCACCATTTCATTTCCAAAGACTTTTTCAGGCCATTACAGGTTTTTCGGTGCAGCAGTATATTCGGAATAGGAGGCTTTCAGAAGCGGCTTTCCTCTTAAAAACAACCTCACAAACTATACTTGAAATTGCAATCAACTTTCAATATGGTTCTCAAGAGGCATTCACAAGGGCATTTGTACAGTATTTCGGAATTACACCTGCTAAATATCGAAAAGGGGCCTACTCCATACCACTTCAAGCCAAAATGAACTTTTTGGACTATAAATTGGAAGGAGAACTCCCTATGCAGCGACCAGAAATACTTCAATTATCTAAAAAACTAATCGTGGGCTATGAATACAAAACAACATTACAAGACGATCACTATTATGGAGATATTTCAGGCTTTTATTTGAATTTTGGTCAACAAAAATATTATGAGCGCATTTCCTATAAAGTTGCTCCTAATATAGCATATGGAATTTCTTCACACTTTCAGGAGGATGGGCAATTTTCCTTTATTGTTGGAGAGGAAGTTAAAGCATTTAAAGATCATGTAGAGGAAGGTTTTATTCATCTTGAAATTCCAGCTGGTAAATATGCTGAGTTTTCATTGACTAGTACTGCAGAGGGAATACAAAATACGAGACGTTACATTTATGGAGTATGGCTTCCCCATTCTCATTATGAGCGAGATACTGGTCCTGACTTTGAAGTAACTGACGTCATGCACTCTACCTATCCACATGCTTTAAACATGAAAATTTATATTCCCTTAAAGGAGCAACCATCATGATAATTGAAAAAGTATTTAATGAGTTCCCAATCTTAGACTCAACAAATCTAGAACTCAAAAAAATAGAAGACATTCATATACAAGAGATATTCGCTATTTATGATAATGATAAGGTTTTTGAGTACTGTGGAATTATCCCCAAACACAACCTGCAAACTGTTCAAAAAATGATAGGCCATTTTGAACGAGATTATATGAAGAAAAGCAGAATAAAATGGGGAATTTTTGAAAAATCTCAACGCGAAAAATTAGTTGGCATTATCGAAGCAATGGATTTTAATCAAAAAGTAAATATGGTGACAATCGGTTACTATTTAGCTGAAACATCTTGGGGAAAAGGTATTGCAACAGAGGCACTTCAAATCGTTGTAAAATTTTTATTGGAGGAAGTTCATGTTCATCGAATCCAGGCAGAGGTTATGCCTTTAAACGAGCCTTCGAAAAAGGTGCTGCTAAAAAATGGCTTTATAAAAGAAGGTCTATTACGACAAGCTACAGTGTGGTCCGGTAAAGGGGTTGTTGATTTAGAAATATATGGACTATTGAAAGATGATTATAGTAAAAATGACTAGACTCTATTTGTGAGTCTGGTCTTTTCTTTTAATCTTCAGATAAATGGACGTTTTACCATCTTCCAGAAGGCTCTATGACATAGATTAGAAATAGATAAATGACATAAAGGAGCGTTGTATGAAATGGATGACAATAGATATTTAACACGAATAAATTGGGAATTTAATAATTATCATAAATTTGCTAAATGCTATTGTGAATCAAAGAACTATTACTTAGGCCAATATGATGGCAATGATCATTTGGCTGAAGAAGATTCCTATAAAATCAAATATTATAATAGCCCTCAATTTGAAAAAACAGTCCAGGAGAAAGGTCAGAGCAAAAAGCATTGTGAAAATTGTATCTGTCATCATTTAGAATGTTTCGAACCAGGGACATTAGTAGATGTTTTCCTATCTGATGGCACAAGATTTTTACGTATTTATTTCCTCTACTTCGATTCCCAAAACTGCTGTGGGAATTTCCTTCAAATCGAAGGAAATAGACTGCCTGTCATCATTGATTGCCGTAAAATTGAAGCGATTCGTAAAAGCTGTACAGCAAAATAACTCTTTGGCTCTTCCCTTTTTGGAAGTAGCCTTTTTGGAAGTAGCCTTTTTTGCAAAACATAATAAGGAATAAGGCCGGTTATACGCCATATAGCGTAACCAGCCCTCATAATTATTCTTTTTTGATCCATTGTATAAGTTGTTCATCGAAATACGCAGGTTCTTCAAACATTGGATTATGACCGCTTTTTTCAAAAATGACTTTCGTTACGTGGGGAACTTGATCTACTGTTTCCCATAAGGCTACAGGTGCAACTAAGTAATCATACTTGCCTAAACCTACAAAGATTGGCTTATGGAATTGGTGTACAAGTTGACTTAGATTCTGCTGGGCAAAAGCCACACCCCAAAGATAATCAATGATTTCCATATTCGTATCAACGTCTTCCCACATGGATGCGGCATTAAAAGTATAATCATAGAAGCTATGTGCCCCCATACGAATACACATATGAACAAAGCGTCGTTTGGGGTCCTGTTCAATATCCTGCTCCAACAAAGCAATATCTTGCTCAAATTGTTTTTTACGCGCTGCACTTGCATGTGTTTCAAAATAGGAAATGCTTTGCTGCTGTCTCTCTTGGCTATTTGTTGGGGCTGTATTCAATAGGATGACTTTTTCAACATGCTGGGGATAGGCTATAGCATACGTCATCGCCATAAATGCGTGACCTGAATGTCCTAAAATAATCACATTATCCAGCTTTAGTATTTGCCTAGCTTGTTCAATATCTTCAACTATTTTATCTAAAGTATAATCTTCTTGTTTCATAGGTCGTTTTGTTGATTTCCCAAATCCTCGATGATCTAAAAAAATAAGTTGAAAATGTTGGGATAATTCCTGTGAAAACAGACGTGGATAATAAATACTACTACCCACAATTAGAATGGGCTGACCATGCCCCTTTATACAATAGTTCAATTCAAATCCATCACAAACCATTTTATTATATGTCATATTGGTATCCTCTTTTCTTTTTTTGTGCTATCACGCCCTTTCCTCTTGGTGTTCCCGTGTCTTTTCCATTGAACGATCTAGCATTCTATTCACCTCAAAGATGGTACTTTTACACAAACAATACCATTTGTAGCGCTTTCTAGCAATTAGTATCATGTATAATGAACAAAAGGAGGAAGTATATGAAGGAAAGTCTAATGGTGCGGCTGAAAGCATTCCTTCTCATACTAATTATGTAGAGTTCATCACAACATTTGGGGGCGCCTATGCCGGAATAGCGGTCCATGCTTTTTCTAATGGTTCCAGTATCGGAAATGAAACCGTTGTTAATTTAGCGCTAGATTTTCGTCAACAATTCCTCGATTATCTACCTCCAAATATTCTAGCTACTAACTATGTTTATGAATGGGAAAACAACAAAGGAGTTAAATAAAATGGATAAACAATTAGAACCTATTATTACGTTAAGAAAAAATGGCCAGCTTGAGGAAGCTAATCAATTAATGGTAGCTCTACTAAAGGGAAACCCTGAAAATGGCTACTATCAATTTCAATGTGCCTGGACATACGATTCTTTAGGAAAAGAAAAGGAAGCAGTTCCACACTATGAAAAGGCGATTGCATTAGGACTTGAACCTGATGTTTTAGTTGATGCCTACCTCGGATTAGGTAGTACCTATCGTACTCTAGGGCAATATGAACAAGCAAAACAGATACTTGAACAAGCCATGCACGAATTTCCGGAAGCTGAGCATGTCAAAGTCTTTTACGCCATGACACTCTATAATCTTGGCGAGCATAGTAAATCAATGGAAACATTGCTAAATACATTAGTACGGACAACCAGTCATCAAGGTATAATCGATTATAAAAAAGCTATTCACTTCTACAGCGATAAGCTTGATCAAATATGGTCATAATATTAAACGGGTTCTCGAATGAACCTGTTTTTGTTTTGCCACCGCCTTTCTCATAGCCCTTTATAAGTGAGAAAATGTATGATAAAATAAGAACACACATTCGCTCTCTCTTATTTTTTTACGGGCGATGTTAGGTTATGTAAATAGGTCTTCGTGCGAGAAGTCATACATAGATAAAAAATATAGCGTCGGATAATCTGTTATAAATGCCTATAAAAAACAGCTACTTTTGGTGAAAAGTAACCGTTTTTCTATTCTTTATATCGATTCTGAGGCTTGTTGAATTAATGCAGCCACCATTTTATCCATTTGGGCAAAGCGATCATCCTGTGTTTGCCCTTTCACATAGCGGTAATAAATTTGCTGACAAATGACGGCTAATTTGAAATAAGCAAATGTACAGTAATATTGAATGTTTGAAACGTCTCGCCCGCTTTTCTCTGCGTAGCGTTCAATAAATTGCTGTCGTGTATAAAAACCTGGCATGATGGTTACAGGTGGTTCACCAAGTGCATGTAACAGCATTTTCGGGTCATCCGCCTGCATCCAGTAACTCATCGCCACGCCGACATCTGCTAGTGGATCCCCTACCGTCGTCATTTCCCAATCGAATAGACCAATCATTTCAGCATAATCATTAGAGAACATGGCATTATTCAATTTATAATCATAATGAATAATTGTTGCCTCTTTATTATTTGGAACATGTTTCTTTAACCATTCTGTCAAAGTAGCTACTTCGGCAATCTCTGCCGTTTTCGCCCTTTCATAGCGCTCGATCCAGCCATGGACTTGTCTTTCCATAAATCCATCAGGCTTCACCATATCCTTTAATGATGTATCTTGATAAGGGATGGCATGAAGTGCAACTAAAGAGTCGACCATCATTTCAGACAACTGGCAAGCTAGTTCCTCTGAAGGTACTGTACCTGTTGGAAAATGTGTATCCAGGACAACACCTCTTTTGCGCTCCATTAAAAAGAAATCACTGCCAATAATATCGGAATCCTCCACATAAACATACGGCTGTGGAACCGCTTTGAAGAAAGGATGCAATGCCGATAATATTGTAAATTCTCGCTTCATATCATGTGCCTTCTTGGCAACTGGTCCAAGTGGTGGTCTACGAAGAACGACTTCAAAATCAGCTATTTTTAAACAATACGTTAAATTAGAATGTCCTGCACTAAACTGTGTTATTTCCAGTTTCCCCTTTGGAAGTTCAGGAAAATGATTTGCTAAAAAGGCTTGTAATTTAACAGCATCTAGACGCTCACTTGCCCTTACTTGCATTGTATCCATTTTATTTTCCCCCTTATATAATGGAACTCATGCCTCCATCTACTACAATGACATCACCTGTTACATAGTCTGAAGCTGGGGCCGCTAAAAATAATGCTACTCCCTTGAGATCATTTTCTGAGCCTAAACGTTTTAAAGGTGTAACCCCCATCAAATAGTCTTGTCCACGTTCAATTAAAACATTGGACATTTTTGTTGGGAAAAACCCAGGTGCAAGGGCATTGACATGAACACCGTGTGGTCCCCATTTGACCGCTAAATCCTTCGTTAATGTGATAACAGCCCCTTTACTTGCATTATAGGCAATGGTATCCATAAAGGCTGGTAAGGTACCACCCAGTCCTGCAATCGAAGCAATATTAATGATTTTGCCGCTTTTTTGCTCTAACATAATTTTGCCAACTGCTTGACTCATCAAAAAGGTCCCATTAACATTGACATCAAATACTTTTTGCCAGGCTTCATAAGGCATATCAATAGCAGGTGTGCCCCAAGATGCCCCACTGTTATTGACTAAAATATCAATCTTACCGAATGTTGTGATCGTTTTAGCCACCACATTAGCAATATCCTCAGGCTTTGTGACATCACAAGCTAACGCTAATGTTTGGACACCTAATGTTTCAAGTGCTGCGGCAACCTCCTCACAGGCTTCTACTTTTCGTGAGCATAGAACTACATTGGCCCCTGCCTCTGCAAATCCTTGGGCAATTTGCGCACCAAGACCACGGCCACCACCTGTTACAATAGCTGTTTTACCTTGTAAGCTAAATAACTCAAGTACTGTCATTTCACCAGCTCCTCTTGTTTAGTCGCATGTTTTTTTAATTCCAGCTTAGCAATAGTATTTCGATGTACTTCATCTGGTCCGTCTGCTAAACGCAATGTGCGAGAATTCGCCCACTGTGCCGCAAGCGTTGTATCGGGTCCGACCCCTGCCGCGCCAAATGCTTGGATAGCTCGATCAATGACGCGCAGTGCCATATTAGGTGCAACCACCTTAATCATCGCAATTTCTGCTTTCGCCTCTTTATTCCCCACCGTATCCATCATATAAGCTGCCTTTAAGGTTAAAAGTCTTGCCTGTTCAATATCGATGCGAGATTCAGCAATACGCTCACGCATTACCCCTTGATCTGCTAATGGGCGATGAAAGGCATGTCGCTGTTGTACCCTTCTACACATTTCCTCCAATGCACGTTCAGCTGCGCCAATTAGACGCATACAATGATGTATTCTTCCTGGACCAAGACGACCTTGAGCAATAGCAAAGCCTTTGCCTTCTCCCCACAAAATATTGTCTACTGGTACACGCACATTCGTAAATGTCACCTCACCATGACCCTCTGGCGCATGATCGTAACCAAAAGCCGTCAGCATCCGCTCTACTTTTACCCCTGGTGTGTCCATTGGTACTAGAATCATAGACTGCTGCTCATGGATTGGTGCTGTTGTATCTTTATGCTTTCCCATAAAAATGGCCACTTTACAGCGTGGGTCACCAGCACCTGTTGTCCACCATTTATGGCCATTTAAAATGTATTCATCCCCATCTCGCTCAATGCTTGCCTCAATATTCGTAGCATCACTGGATGCAACAGCAGGCTCGGTCATCGCAAAGCAAGAGCGAATTTCTCCTTTTAGTAACGGTTCAAGCCATTGCTTTTTTTGTTGGGCAGAGCCGTACCGTACAAGCACCTCCATGTTACCTGTGTCAGGCGCATTACAATTGAAAACTTCTGGTGCCAGAAGGGAACGCCCCATAATTTCACATAAAGGCGCGTATTCTAAATTTGTTAAACCTGCCCCATATTCGCTATCTGGTAAAAATAAATTCCATAATCCTGCCTGCTGTGCCTTCTGCTTTAGCTCGTCCATAATCGGTGGAATCGCTCCCCAACGATCCTCCATTGCTTCAACCTGTGCCGTATAAACTTCTTCATTTGGATAAATGTATTGCTCCATAAAATTCGTCAGCTTGTCTTGTAACTCCACCACTTTTTCACTATAAGAAAAATTCATGGAAGATACCCCCTTTGCTTGAATTTTGATAAAATGAATGAATGTTCATTTTCATTCTTACATTAAATGTTACCGCTATATTTTTGGTAAAGCAATGCTTTATTTCGTGAATTTTCTAATATAACAGAAAATTATTTCTATATTGTCTTTGTTTCAAAATACTGCAAAATGTCTTGCAACAATTGACGAATGGCCAAAGGTAAATGACGCTTTTTTAAATACACCAAATAAACATTTCGACTTAGATTTGCCCCTTCAATTTCTTTTTTTATAATGGTTTTAGCTGTCGGGCCTTGTAAATAATTTTCCGGTAAAATAGTTACTCCTAAATTTTCTCGGACAAGGGAAACAGCTGTTTCAAAGCGTTCAATTTCAAATTGAATATGAATATTTTTACCTGCCTGTTCAAAGGTATCTAAAATATCACGTCTTGTTTGAAAGCCTTCCGTACTAATAATAAATGGCTCTTCACTTATATCAGAAATAGTTACTTTTTCTTTTTTGGCTAATGGGTGGTGTAATGGTAACACTGCAACCAATCTCTCTTCATATAAGGTTTTGACTTCCAACTCTGGATCATCCATCAACTGATTGGTAATGATTAAATGAGTTTTATAGCTCTTTAAGGATTTTTTCACACGCTTACTGCCTAAAATGTCAACTAAATGGATGATCATTTCTGGATAATCTTTTTTATAATTGGCAATAACTTTAGGCAACCAATGCTTAATAGATTCCATGACACCTATAGTGATTTCCCTCGTACCGTGGATAATGACTTCATCCATTTCAATTTTTAGCACTTCCATATTTTTTACAATAACTTTTGCACGTTCAAATAACACCTCACCCGCTTCTGTTAACTGCAAATTTCTCGTATTTCTCTCCAATAAAGGTGATCCTATCTCCTCTTCTAATTTTTTGATGGCATTACTTAATGATGGCTGTGAAATATGCAGTCTTTCCGCGGCTTTTGAGAAATTCATATGTTCTGAAACGGCAATAAAATAGTGTAATTGTTTAATATCCAAAAGCAAAATCCCCCTTCATTTATAGCTAAAAGCTATAGATTAATATTAATTATATATTAGTAATTATAATTATGTGAATATATAATGAATTACAACAATACTTTTTCTACAATAATATTAGCAATGGGGTTGATAAGGTTATGTATACACTAACAGATCAAAAACAATGGAAAGGCCGTATAGATTCTACGACAAATAAAAGTAGCTTTCGTTTACATCAAAAAGTACAAAGATTAGCGATTAATGATGTAAGCGCTTCAGCGAAGAAAAGTGCTGCACTAGTTGGGTTTATCTGTGATGAAGGGGTACGTCGAAATCAAGGTCGTGTAGGAGCTGCAAATGGCCCAAATGCACTGCGAGAAGGGCTATCTAGCTTACCGTGGACGTTTGAGGACGAGCAGCAAATTATCGATGTCGGCAATGTCGTTTGTCTCAATCATGCTTTAGAGGAAGCACAGCATGAGCTTGGCGAAGTTGTCGGAACCGTATTGCAAAAGAACTTACAATGTGTGGTGCTTGGTGGTGGACATGAAACACTGTATGGCCATTATTTAGGCGTTCGCTCTGCCTTACCAAAGGAGGCTAAGGTTGGTATCATCAATATCGATGCCCACTTTGATTTACGACCATACGATGAACAACCTTCTTCAGGTACCATGTTCCGTCAAATTTTAGAGCAGGATCCACATACCGATTATTTTGTCGTTGGTATCCAACG
This sequence comes from Lysinibacillus sp., assembly GCF_032093475.1. Lineage (NCBI taxonomy): Bacteria > Bacillati > Bacillota > Bacilli > Caryophanales > Bacillaceae > Lysinibacillus > Lysinibacillus sp. The sequence continues at coordinate 21,845 of NZ_DAMDAY010000064.1, forward strand.
CTACGGCAATACAAGAGAATTATTCGAAAAAGCAGATGAATTAAATGTGAAGTATATTTACGAAGATCAAATGACCGTAGCCAACCAACAGCAATTAATGGATGACCTACAACACTATATGGATCAGCATGATTATATTCTTTTAACATTATGTATGGATGTCTTGAATGCAGCATTTGCTCCAGGTGTAAGTGCTCCTTCACCATTTGGACTTGATCCATCCACTGTACGTTCACTACTACAAAAAGTAACGGCACATCCTCATACACACTCATTTGATATTTGTGAGGTCAATCCGTTACTAGATGAAAATGGTCGCACTGTAAAACTAGGGGCATATTTTGTCTATGAAGCATTAAACAACTTACTTGGGGGGCAAGGCTCATGATCGAAATAAATCAAATTACAACTGTGTTTTTAGCCGTTGCACTCTTTGCATTGGGTAGCTTTCTCATTAATAAAATAGGATTTTTAAAACGTTTCTGTATTCCAGCACCAGTTGTGGGTGGCTTGCTATTTGCCGCCCTTGCAACGATTTTAAAGACAACAGGTGTTATAGAAATTTCACTTGATACTTCATTACAAAGCTTATTTATGATTACATTCTTCACTACAATTGGATTAGGGGCAAGCTTTAAACTAGTGAAGCTCGGTGGTAAATTACTTATTATTTACTGGCTAGCATGTGGCTTCCTCGCTTTAATGCAAAATGTGATTGGTGTTTCTCTTGCCTCACTCATGGGCATACATCCTTTAATCGGAATGATGGCTGGCGCAGTTTCAATGGAAGGTGGTCATGGGGCTGCCGCTGCATTTGGACAAACATTAGAGGATTTAGGTATTTCTTCTGCCATGACAATAGGTGCTGCTGCCGCAACATGTGGTTTAGTTGCCGGTGGTTTAATCGGAGGTCCAATTGTAAAATACCTAGTAGGTAAATACAATTTAACACCGGATGAACAAGAGTCTGAAGAAATCGACTATGAAAATAAACAGGAACAAATTACTTCTGAATCGTTCTTTACACAAGTATTATTAATTACTTTCTGTATGGCTGTTGGGACATATGTTGGGACATTATTCTCAGAAGCAACAGGGTTCGTCCTACCAGGTTATGTCGGAGCTATGTTTGTCGCTGTATTAGTGCGTAATATTATGGATAAATTCAAACCTGAAGCCATTAATATGAAAAGTATTTCCTTAATCGGGGACGTGACATTAGGTATTTTCCTTTCAATGGCGCTAATGAGTATCAAATTATGGGAAATTGCTGATTTAGCTCTTCCTTTATTCATCATCGTCTTTGCACAAGTATTCTTTATCGTTGTATTTAGTACTTTCGTGTTGTTTAAATTACTCGGCAAAAATTACGATGCCGCTGTAATGGTTGCCGGTTTTGCAGGACATGGCTTAGGAGCAACCCCAAATGCCATGGCTAATATGTCAGCCGTTGTACAACGTTTTGGTCCATCTAAAAAGGCCTTTCTCGTGGTACCAATTGTCGGCGCATTTTTAATCGATGTGTTTGGTATTCCTATTATTATTACAACGATTAATTTATTTAAATAAACAACAAGCCGTGTATAGGTCTCTACAAGACTATTACACGGCTTTACTATTATTGTAAAATCTCACTTACCGTTACAAAGTCGTAGCCTTGTTTTTGTAAGTATTGCATAACATTTTCTAGACCATTCGCTGTCGTTTGATGAATATCATGCATTAAAATAATGCTACCATCTTTAACAGATGCTTTAACAGAAGCTAAAATCTTATCTGGATTGTGGTGCTTCCAATCCAGCGTATCAATCGACCATAAAATGGACGGAATAGTTATGACGGAACGGACTTGCTCATTCGTCGCTCCATAAGGTGGTCGAAAAACGGTAGGATACTGCCCAATGGCCGTATAAATGGCATTACTTGAGCCATTGACTTCTTGTTTAACACCCGCTATAGATAAAGTCGTTAATTTCTTATGGCTTAACGTATGACTACCAATTTCGTGTCCAGCCTCATAAACCTGCTTGACGATCGTTGCATTTTTTGAGACATT